>PEBX01000010.1 GCA_003050645.1 Candidatus Carbonibacillus altaicus | reverse complement strand
GGCTTTTTGTTTTATAAATATGAAATACTAGATGATGTAGAGTACTAAATAATGTGTCGTACCGAATTCGTCGGTTTGTTGTGATGTATTGGAAGAGACGTTACAATAAAGACAAAGGATAAGGTTGGTTTGGTATTGACATGGTATTGATTTGACGTTGATCTGGCATTGATATGGTATTGATTTGGCATTGATCTGGCATTGATCTGGCATCGGATTAGACTTCAAAGTGAATTGAAAAAAGAGATGTTCTGGAGAAGAGGAGAACGAGATGGCTACCATCTTTATCGTCGATGATGAGCCCAAGCTGTTAGAGATGATCAGCTCGTATCTGATTCATGAAGGCTATACGGTTTTTACAGAAAGCGATGCAACGAAAGTCATCGACCGAATACATGCGGAGCAACCGGACCTGATCATCCTGGATGTGCTTATGCCGGGCATGAACGGCTTCGATCTATTAAAACGTATTCGCCAGATGCACCAGACATCCCTCGTACCGGTTTTGATGCTAACGGCCAAAAGTGAAGAGGCCGATAAAGTGCTAGGTCTCGAACTGGGCGCCGATGACTATCTTACTAAACCATTCGGCATGCGCGAACTTCTGGCACGCATACGTGCTCTTTTACGCCGAGGGCAGCTTCTCGTGAAAACGCATGTAGGGGTCGGGCAAAACGCTTCTTTCGTCACAGGTGAGCCGAACAATGAGGATTTGCGACAAAAGGAAGGCGGACAGGAGGAGGTGCTTTTTGTCGGTGCCCTTCGGCTTTATCCGGAGCGGCTAGGCCTTTACAAAAATGGTGAACCTATCAACCTGACGCCTACAGAATTTAAAATACTGGAGACGCTGATGCGTCACCCGGGGCGCGTTTACACACGCATGCAGCTTCTGGAAAAACTCGGTGATGCCTATATCGGCTACGATCGTGTGCTCGATACACATATTAGCAATTTGCGAAAAAAAGTCGAAGACACACCGCAAAATCCGAAGTATATTTTAACCGTCTATGGCGTCGGTTATAAAATGGGGCAGGGCTAAGAGCATGCGTTTTAAAACGAAACTATTACTATTTGCAATCAGCTTAATTTTACTGACAGCACTGCTTATTACAGTATTTAGCAGCTTACTCATTCAATATGAAACATCGTCGTTCACTAAGGCCCTTCGCACCGCGCGAGATGAGGCCATCATCGCACGGCTGGAGAGCTTTTACGCGGAGAACGGTAACTTTGCAGGGGTCGAACCTTACCTGTACTGGCTGTCAGGTCTTACGAATGATCGTCGAGGCGGAGGGATGGCGCTGCACCGATCAGAAGGTACCCCACCGCGTATGGTAAATGACGATCGTTTTGTTCTACTCTCCTCGGAAGGGCAGGTCATCTTTGACACAGACGCGCTGGCCGATGTTTCGAAAAGTGCACGCGCTTATCCCCCGGGGAGCACACCGGATCTTAAACATCAACCTGGCACGTATCCGCTAGTCGTAAACGAAAGGATCGTAGGGTATCTGTGGATCGATCGCCCGGTTCTCGGCACCATCGCGCAACTTGAAGCATCGTTTGGCCGTTCGGTGCAGCTGGCCGTGTGGATTTCCGCGCTTTTAGCGATGGTACTGGCCTTTCTTCTCGCCGGCTTTTTATCGAGGCGCATGGTTGAACCGGTTCTCATATTAACAAAAGCGATTCGCGATTATGCCCGGGGAAATTACGATACGCGGGCTAAAGTGTTAGGAAAGGATGAGATCGGTGAGCTGGCTAGGTCGTTTAATGAGATGGCGGAAACACTTACACGACTGGAACAGGTAAGAAAAAACTTGATCGCCGATGTGGCGCATGAACTCAGGACGCCCGTTACGCTTTTACGTGGACACCTTGAAGCGTTGTTGGAAACGACTGAAGAGATCCCACGTGAAAAACTCGCCTTGTTACACGACGAGGCGCTGCGTCTTGGCCACATGATTCAGGACTTACAAAATTTAAGTTTGGCCGAAGCCCGGGCCCTTCCGCTTCATCCCGAACGGTTTTCTTTAGATACATTGATTGAGCAGATCGTCGAGGTCTTTTCTTTAACGACGGCTGAAAAAAACATTGCCGTCCAGATCGAAATCCATCCGCGGCCGCTTTTGATCACGGCCGATCGAAAACGTCTGGAACAAGTCATCGTCAATGTGTACGGCAATGCGATTAGAGCAACACCGGAAGGCGGACGCATTACGATCACCGCTGAACCGCTTATCGATCGTTCTTCCGGTGAGGAAGATCAGGCAGAGTCGGCTGAGACAGAGTGTGTGAAGATATCGATTACGGACAGCGGACCGGGCTTTCGTGAAGCCGACCTTCCGTATGTATTTGAGCGATTTTATCGTAGTGACAAAGGCCGGGCGCGAAAAGACGGCGGCACAGGGCTCGGGCTAGCCATTGCTAAAAGTTTTATTGAAGCACATGGCGGAAAGATTTGGGCGGAAAACAATGCTCAAGGCGGTGCCCGTGTTACCTTTGAACTTTGTGCAAACGTTCAAACAAAGGACATACAATCTTAAGGTTTTCTATAGATGCTCTCCATCATTTCTTCACATGGGCTATGTATGATGAATTTAGAAGGCAGGCTTCACAAAGGATGATGCTTTCTTTAAAAATAAGCACAAAGAACGCTCATGTTTGAGCCCAAAATATGTTTGTGCCTAAAAATGGAGGGATTCGTGATGATCGCTTGGATAGGGAAAGGGATGTTAGCTTTACTCTTGGCTGGAGGAATTGGATTTGGGGGCATGACGTGGATGCAGGCACAATCATCCCAACCTGCTGCCACGCAAATAAGTGACGTCGTAAGCTCATCGGTGTCAGAAACGACCAATAACGTAAGTGTTTCTTCAGTGAACAGTTTAGAGACAAGCTTCGGCCACTGGGCCTTGGAAGGAAAAACATCGTTTTCTTTAGAAGAAATGCTTACGTATGCCATTCAAGATGAGTACGGAGCGTATTCGGAATACAACTGGATTATTCAAACGTATGGTGCGGTTAAACCTTATACCAATATTCTTCAAGCTGAACAGACACACATCGATCTTTTGTTACCGCTATTTAAAACATATGGGGTAGCCGTGCCAGATCGGACGGAGGCAGAGTCTCATATCTCGTATCCTACGTCACTTTTAGAAGCAGCAAAAGCCGGTGTACAGGCAGAAATTGATAATATCGCCATGTACGATACATTTTTAGCGCAAAAAGACTTACCCGATGATGTCCGTGATGTTTTTGTAAAATTACGTACAGCCTCCACACATCATCTAGAGACGTTTCAAAAACAAGTTGATAAGTTTGCCAAATAATACTCCACGTATGGGAAAATAAGATGGAGCATGGCAGTTCATCCTACCATGCTCTTTTAAATTCTTCTAACATTATATTAATAACGCGGTGCGCCGACACCTAAGATGATCACCAGCAGCACGTAAATCACGATAGCAAAAGCAAAGATGCTTCCGACACCGTAACCGGCATAACTAGATGTGCCGCTTACAGCACCGGCCTGGGCTTGCGCAAAGCTCATACTGCTTCACCTCCTCTTTGAACGATCCACACATCGTTCGACATACCGTCTCTGGAAGGCCTGTTTCATTCAAGTTGATTGACTTAAGCCCCCCACCAGCGCCCATCCAGTACAATCACCAGAAGGACATAGATAACGATGGCGAAAGCGAAGACGCTCATACCGCTAGCTGAGGGGACCCCATCATAGTGCGTCATATTCTTTGCACCTCCTCTCTCCATCTAAAGCTTATGCCAGCTTTAGCGGTGTGGACTGGGATGATATCCGATCCCAACCTTTTTTGGGCACGCTTTATAAAAAAACTGTGTCTAAAGAACGACGCCTAAGATGATCACCAGCAGCACAAAGATAACAATGGCAAACGCAAACGTACTCGTCATGACACCGTATCCGCCTGGAGTGACACCACCACTACCGGCTTGGGCTTGCGAAAAGGCCAACATGCTCACCTCCTTGGCTTTCGTCTCTCTTACCATATGCATTCGGCAAAAAATGTACTGGGAGAACGACTACTTTGCGATCATCTACCTGAAATAAGTTGCGTCATTTTATCCTTCTGCTGGTGCCGCAATGCGGCAAGAGGGTCTATTTTGTAGTTTTGTATTCCTCGCTTTTGAACAGGTTTTGTAATAAAATCTATGACAGAAGGTGAGCAAAAAGCGAGGGAAGAAGTATAGAAAAGGGAGAAAAATGGGAGGGGAGAGGGAGAGTGGAAAAAGAAGAGACAATTTTGAAACGTTTGAAAGGTGGGTGGGACATATTTTATACCGCGCTTATCTTAGGGCTCACATCATTTGGCGGGCCGACCGCGCATTTTGGTTATTTTTACCGTACATACATCGAAAAGAAAAAATGGATCGAGCCCGATACATATGCCGATCTGATCGCATTGGCAAATTTTTTGCCCGGACCGGCCAGCAGTCAGGTAGGGATGAGTATCGGACTCTTGCGTGGAGGGTTACACGGTGGTTTTTTAGCCTGGTTAGGTTTTACCTTGCCTTCGGCGACGATCATGGCTCTGTTTGCCTGGTTTTTGCAAAACAGTCAAACGATGATGGATTATGATGCCTTCTGGTTACACGGATTAAAATTGCTGGCAGTGGCCATTGTTCTTCAGGCTGTGCAGGGGATGGCTAAAAAGCTTTCTACCGGTCGTTTAAGGGCAACCATTACGGTTTTGACTGCCATTCTCGTGCTATTGAGTAATGCACCGGGAACGCAGGCGGCACTGATTATCATGGGAGGACTTTTCACACTTTTTTTTGAACACAAAGGAAGAAGAGAGGACAGCGATAAAGAAGGTCATGAGGACGATAAAGCGATTTCTCATGATACCGGTAATATGCGAATCTCCGGGATTCGTACAGAAAAACGTCCTTTTGTTTCGAAACGCACAGGATGGGTGCTGCTCGTTATTTTTTTCGTGTTATGTATGCTCGTCTGGCTCGCCAGTTCACTGGCGTATGCCTTAATCCCGGCTCCAACTCAGACGTACGTAGAACTGTTTAGTAAGTTCTTCTTAACTGGATCGATGGTCTTTGGCGGGGGACATGTTGTATTACCGCTTTTAGAAAAGGATGTCGTACAAACCAAGTGGGTCAGTCCCGATCAGTTTCTTGCAGGATATGGACTGGCGCAAGGGCTTCCTGGACCCCTTTTTACTTTTGCCGCTTATCTGGGGATGCTGATTGCCGGATGGCCGGGGGCGATCCTTGCCCTGATCGCCATCTTTTTGCCCGGTATGCTGCTTATGGCCGGAGCATACCCGTTCTGGCATTCCTTAAAAAAATATCACGTCTTTCAAAAAATAATGAGCGGCGTAGGGGCAGCCGTCGTCGGCTTACTCCTCGCCGCTTTGTACGATCCACTCTGGACGCAAACGGTTACGGATGTGTACGATGTAAGTATCGTGGGGCTTTTATGGTTATTGCTGCATGTCTGGCATAGACCACCGCTTATGGTGCTGATCATCAGCCTAATGTTGGCTTGGATCAAGGTGCTCTTGATACTCTGATCTACGCGTTACACAAGCGTTTGTTGATAAGATGTCGGGGACGCCCCATTTAAGGGCGGAAGGAGGTCGCGCAAGCGGTTAGTCACGTCGTCCGGACAGGAGTGCTAAAAGTCTAAGGACAAAAAGGAAGAGGTTCACCAAATCGAGATATAAATTTAAAACGACGAGTGGAACGTCTTCCTGGGCCACACCGTGACGTATTTGAGAAATATCATAGAGGATCCAGCCGATAAATATCAGAACGCCGCCGAACGTGTAGACATAATCCATAAACGTACCAGCAAAGGGCAAGAATAATCCGACGAGGCCGATCACGATGAGAGCGATCGTACCGCCAAACAAAAAGCCGCCCAGATAAGAAAAGTCACGCGCACTTTGATACGCATAAACGGCAAGAACACCAAAAACAATAGCCGTCGTAGCGAAGGCCACGGCTACAAGTTGGGCACCGAGCGTGCTCGCATAATAAAAAACGATGGGGTATAGCGTTACACCCGATACAGCTGTAAAACTGAATAAAAACGTAAGCCCAATGCGTTTGTTGCGCATACGCATGACGACTGCAGCGATAATCATAATCAGTTCAAGGATTAAAAAGAGCGGTACAAGTGACACAGGAACGAACAGTGCCCCGACCAGAGCGCCTAAAAAGGAAAAAATAAGCGAAAACGATAACACTTTAAAGATCTCTCCAAGGGATCCCCAGCGATCGGTTTGTGATGATACATACGCTTGTGACATGCATGTTAGCTCCTTTCCGTGAGCGAATAAGATGTTACATGTTTTTTGTGCCTTTTTAAAGATTTAAATTTAAAGTGCTTTTTTATGTCTCTATAGATTATCTATGCACTGTATGGTGAGCTTAGTATATCGCACTTTTGGAAGGAGGGCAAATATAGTCAAATTGAAGAGGGAAAATTGAAGAGGGAAAATGTAGTTAAAAACTAAGGGTAACGTATATCAAGTTGGTTGAATGCGTAACAATCCGGTACGGCTCGTTTTTAATAACGTCCGATAATAGATATTATGTAAACTAGAAAGTAAACGAGTTTAAAATACGAATCTTAATCCTGAAAACGAGACATGATCGGATTCAGCGGATACTGTTCGGACTGTTCGGCGGGATACTGTCGTTTTGTGTGAGTGCTTCGGTTAAAGCGCGTCTATATCGATTTACCATGAGATATCTATTTGAGCGACCCGGGCAATTTTTCTCGGTATATCCGTTAAATGATACACGCCGTGAAATATTTCCGCACTTGTACCGGGTCCTTTGGCCCAGGTGATCACGGCCCCGGCCGTATGTCCGGTCGTTGTCCAGTTCAGTCCGATGCGTTTATTTAAGGCTGTCGTCACCAGTCCATTGGCCAGATCCAGTACATACTGAAATGCCGTTTGATCCAGCGTTGGTGAAGATGAAAGAGCACTTTTCAGACGATCTATGGCGTCACCGGCGAGCTCACGCGTTAATGCTTTTTGTTCCGCTTCACTTAAAAAAAGTCCCCAGCGGTCTTCTAACGCATGTAGTAGGAAGGCCGCGGTTGTTTCATAAAAACCGCCGTGTTTTTTTCGTTTTAACATTTCCTGAACTAAAAAATTAAGCCAGTCGAGGCTTATTTCGATGTTGTCTAGATGATGGAACGCTAGGTCCTCTACCCTCCCTTCCCAGATGAGTCCACCCGTGTCATGATCGGATGTGACAATGATCAGTGTATCAGGGTGTGATTTTTGGTAATCAAGTGCGACGGATACGGCTTGGTCAAAGGCGATGACTTCTTCGATCGCTGCACGGGTATCGTGAGCATGAGCCAGATGGTCGATGCGCCCGCCTTCGACTACAAGAAAAAAACTTCTTGATTCGGGACCTTGCTGGTGTAGCTCATAGTCTTTTCTTAAATCGTCCAGAACAACGAGTGCAGTTTTGGTCATTTCTGCGAGCGATGGTTCGATTTCGGGGCGCATACGTAGTCGATCGATTTCAAACGACATATGTCCGACTTGGAAAAGCCCAAGTAATTTTTTGCGATTCAGATCATACATCATGCGCTGCCAAAGCTGCTCTCGATTCCAGATGACATGATAGCCAGCGTTTGAAAATTGTTGGATGAGATCTATGTTATCTAATCTAGCTGACTCCGTTGACGTAATCGGTAAAAAAAATTGCCGTCCCCCACCCAGTGCTACATCCGGTTGAAATTGTAATAATTGTTCAGCTATGAGATCTTCTCGATCCCGTTCGTATGTATGCGCATAGGCACCGGCCGGTGTGGCATGTGTTATGTGCGTTGTTGTAACAATACCGATCAGAAAGCCTTGTTCTTTGGCTGCCTCAGTGATCGTCTTAAGCGGCTGTTTCTTCGCTGACATATTGATCATTCCGTTCATCGTACGCGTTCCGGAAAAAAGTGCCGTGGCTGCCGCCGCCGAATCCGTAATTTCATCCTGCCATGCTGTCGTGAACGTAAGACCGAGTGGTTCCATGGACTGCTGGAGGGTTAGGTGTTTCCCGGTTCTTAATGTGTGATACGTATCAGCCAGCTGGAATAATTGGGGACTTAAGCCATCAGCGATAAATAAGATAATGCTTCCTCCTGCATATTGGTGACCGATGTTGGTATCCATTAATGAAAAAGCCCCTCTTTGTCCTATCTTCATCTTGATTCTGTATATTAACCGATCGATCCACAGGTTCTTTCACTCTAACTATATCAAATTTTAAAAGGCAATAAAACAACGTCGAATACAAACATCACTCTTTTAAAAGCACACAGCGATTATGCGCACGTTTTTTTATGTATGGCATACAGTGACAAAAGAGGCGGGACAGAGGCCTAAGAGTCAAAAATGGGGCAAAAACCCGATCGCTGAAATGCTTACTTTTTTAGATGGAGGGATCGTGTACATGAGCCATGTGAAGGGAAAGCGTATGTTGCATGACGGATTGCGTTACGGGATTGCATGGATGGCCCTTCTTCTCGTTTTTGCACTGAGCGGTTGTGGTTCAGGGCAAGATTCGCTCAAAAAAGTGCGGCTGCAAGAAGTAACGCATTCCATCTTTTATGCGCCGCAATACGTCGCTTTAAGTAAGGGTTATTTTAAAGACGAGGGGCTAGATGTTGAACTCGTCGATGGCAAAGGCGGCGACAAAGTGACCACTGCCCTTTTAAGCGGTGAAGCGGATATCATTTTAGTGGGTGCGGAGATGGCCGTTTTTGTAAATGCTCAAGACCCTGTAGACCCTATTCGCGTTTTTGCCCGCTTAACGCAACGCGATGGAAGTTTTCTTGTTTCAAGGGAACCAATGCCGAACTTTAATTGGGAAGACTTGCGTGGCAAGGCGTATCTCGCACAGCGCAAAGGTGGCATGCCGGATACGATCGCTCAGTATGTTCTGCGCAAACACGGTTTAGAGCCTGGGAAGGATATCGAGTACTTGCAACATATCGATTACGCGAACCTCGCACCTGCTTTTGTCTCCGGTACGGGCGATATCGTACAGCTGTTTGAGCCGTTTGCCTCGCAAATCGAGTTGGAAGGAAAAGGCTATGTCGTAGCAAGTCTCGGTGCCGAAAGCGGTAAAGTGCTGTATACGTCTTATATGACCCGTGAATCGACCATTCAAAAAGATCGCGACATGCTCGTCGCCTTTACCCGGGCCATCGCCAAGGGGCAGGATTTCGTCCAAAAGGCGTCAACAGAAGAAATCTATGAAGCGATCAAAGATCAGTTCCCGGAAATAGAAAAACGCGTCCTGTTAACGATCATCGACCGGCTGAAAGAGCAGGATGTCTGGGGGCACGACCCGACAGCGCCCCAAGAAGACTATCTCACTTCTTTAAAATTGATTGAAGAAGCGGGTCACCTGGAAAAAAAGCTCCCCTATGATCAAGTTGTTGATCCGACGATTGCCACGGATGCTATGAAGCGTTTAAAATGATGTTAAAAAAGGTTCTTACCCATCCTGTTTGCGCGCCTGGCATGAAGGGAGAACATGCCAGGACGCTATAAACAGGATTGTCTAATGTAATAGTGACATTTACAGGTTATTCCATGTAAACATAACGTGAATGAACAATTTGAAGGAGACCAACTTGTTTCAGTAATGGTTCCGGAGCTAAAAAGGTGACAGTTACAACACCTGGATGCCGACCGATTTCTATCGCACCTGTAATGGTAGCTCTATTCAATATTTCTGGTACGCTTACGCTAAATGTTTGGGCTGCGCGTGCTAATCCATTTTCTGTTGCTTCATTAAGGTTTTTTCCAGTACCGACAAAAGAGATGGGGTATGATTGTTCGAGCTCCTTGAGACCCCACTGCTCTGCCAAAGCTTCGGCGCGTTTGCGTTCTTCCTGAGTGAATGGGCGTGAAAGAAACGGTAGATCTTCAACATTCGGTAACAAAATCGGTCCATCAATTCTCAAACCTTTGATCACTTGTACCTTGACAGTAACGATACCACTGACATCTGTGGTATGTCCTGCAATTTCACCATCTCCTTGCATGGCGTGCATATCTCCGAGATACACCCCGCCACCTTTCACCTTAACAGGTGCAATGACAACCGCGCCTTCTCTTACGCGGTTAATATCCATATGTCCATCTGTGCGGTGCTTAATTAAATCTTCCTCACTTATTCTATAGTCATGAGGAGCGTCGACTAAGGCTGCGCCGAAATCACCAGCATTGTGAGAATCCGGAAAAGGTATGGACGGAACGGTTCCGAACTGTCCTAAAAAAGGTCGTACGCGAGCCATAGTACCAACTAAATCATGGGGAGCCAATGTAACAACTGGATTTTGAATAGAATTTTCTGGAGTCTTCATGTAAAAGCGCCCACTATGCGCAACCTTTTCCGCGCCTTCTTTGTGCAAGGTAACTCCTATATGACGATCCTCGTCGAACACGATGGTATAACCGTGTGTAAATTTAAAGGGTGCGATTTCCGCTCCGCAGTGGGCACAGCGGATCGCGTCTACACCAATTCCTTGAATAACAGTGTCAGGATGAAGTGTTCCACACTGCGGGCACTTAGCCGCAACGAAGGGATCGCCGATGTATCGACCTTCTATGACTTTATCATTACCGGATGCCGTGGCAATCGAGGTAACACGAATTGATTCAATGGTTAAAGCAATGGCGTCCCCGACGTCTGCCCCCTCTACATATACTGGTTTCGTGACCTCGTGTCCACCTTTTAATTTCGGGGTTAACATCGGTCCCCAGCAACCGGGTGTCGTATTGGCGATGATATAGCCTCCATCTTTGACTGGACCGAGCATCGGTTCGGAGGGATCTAATATACCATCAGTGAAAGCGTTAACAAAAACAGTTTCATATGCTGTCATCATTTAACCCCTTTCTTTTACTGAGACTGTCTTTAGTATAACATGAAAAAAAACGATGAACAAAGTTAATTTGATGATCTTTTGATCCTCCGTGCGAATAACCGTATGGTCGCTTTCGATATCCCTCGTGAGATTTTAGATTGAGCTCTAAAGAGGCTTCAAAAGGGCCCACGACCACTCAAGTCGAATGTCCCCCCTCGATGGTTGGGAAAACATACGGCAAACGTAATCGTGATAACATTTTATCTCCGTTGTTCGTCCAGTCCCAGCATCTTTTCTCTCAGCACCTCACCGATCGTGAAAATGAAAAGTACAAGAGCGGTCACGGCAAGTGTCCAAATAAACATATTTTTCCATATAATCGAGGCGATAGGCATCACTTCATTTAACGCCGTCATGGTGTTGGTTGGACTGAGCGTCGACAACAAATCACGGGCGGCGACCACGACATTTAAGATGGACAGGATAAGCGGTGGCAAAACGAGTCCGAACCATTCGCGGCGCACGATCTTTTTGATCTCTTGCCAGCTCATGCCCAATCGATGGAGCTGGTAAAGTGCCCGGCGATCTTCTTCGATGCGCTCGCGGCTTTTCAAAAAAACGATGAGCATGACGGATACGAGATACAAAAGCGCGACGATACCGATTCCCAACTCATACATCGATACCATTTGATATTGCTCGAGAAAATATAACGCTAACCCCGACGTACCAATCCAAATATCTTTTTTAAAATCCTTATTAAGCTCGTCCATCACGCGAACGATTGTTGGCTTGCTTAATTCCCAGTGTGGATACGAAAGTGCCGTCTTTTCGATGACCCACTCCGGTGCCCTGTCCGCGATACGCTCAAAATCATCATCACCAATGATCATGGTAGAAAAAGGGCTCATTGCATAGCCCGATCGAAGGTCCAGATTCGCATACGAACCTTGTACGCTTTTGAGTTTAATCGTCGCCGGAGCGTTTTCCGCATCAGATACACTACCTTGCGTTCCCCCTTGCGTTTTCCACCTTTGACGTATATCGGGATTTGTCAAGTTCGGTCGCACGACGTACGACTGACCGATGGTATAGCCGTAATTTTCTACGCTATTTATAAACTCTTCTTCTTCACGATTATAAAAGTGCATCCAGATGATGGCCTCTCCTGTGCCTTGCTCCGGAAGTTCGCCCACGGCACTGGCCGTTCCGGGATGCGTTTTCAAGTACGCTTCACGCCACCTAAGAAAATCCGATCTGGGAATAAGGTAGGCATCGACAATCTTATGGGTACTATCCTCTTCCGTCGTATCTGAAGGAACCTTCTCGATTTCTGCGGCGAAGATACGCAGAGATGTCGCCGTCACGGGTGCAAATCCGTCTCGTTCCAGACTGTCCGTCATCTTTTGAACCGCTTGTCGGTAAAAGGTACTGGCTTCATGCGTAACAGGCGGAAAAACAGAGTTCATGACGAGCGGATACGGCTCGGTCAACATACCCTGTTCGAAAACGATGGTTTTTATCGTCGATAAAGTGACCATGGCCACTAAGAGAATCGATAAAAAGATAGCGATGATCGTATTCATCCCCACCATCGAGCGCAAGCGCGCACTCACCCGCCCCCTTAAGACGAGCGTAAGGCCGCTATGGATCCGAAAGTGGCGCAAAAAAGCGGCCAGTCCATAGGCATTGAGCGCGTACGTGCCGATGATGTCGAGGGCGATGATAACGACGGAGACGATCATCCATGCAACGGGCGATCCATTGCTACTGTTTAATAGTCCGGGATGCACTGTTAGTGCCAGTATATAACCGAGGATAAGTGGCACAATCGCTATAAGACCCAACCATAGACCCGGCCGGAAACCTTTTTCCGGGATCGATACAGCCTGAAACATAATCTTAGGCCAGCGCCGGGTAAAAAGCGTCGCGACGGTGAGCCCTTCCGACAAAAGCAAAGCAGAAAAAGTAATGAAAGCTTTAAGCCAGAGGGTAATCGGTAGCGTAAATACAAAACCTACACGGATCTTAAACCAGGCCTGAAGGGCCAACAAAATGAGTGGTCCTAAAAATAATGTCAGCACAGTTCCCGCGAAATATCCGATCCAACCCAGCAAAAAGCTTTCCCCAAGAATGAGAGAAAAACGCTTCCGACGAGAGAGACCGAACGTATTTAAAAGGCCCAAAAATCGTGTATGCTCCTGTAAAAATAAACGGTGAAAATAAATGAGCAGAATGTAAGATGAACTTAACAATAAAACGGTCACGACCTGTAACATAAACGTCGCACTATCTCTTAAATACGTAGACAAGCCAGTCTGCTCGGCAAGCGGAGCCTGCAAAAGCGAAAAAAATGCGAGCCCGCTTAACATAAGTAGCGTGAGACCGGCGCTCGTCAGCGTATAACCGAGATAGGAACGAAATCTTCTCCGTACATAACGGCGGTATAGACTCCAGAATGTCACGTTCATCCCTCCAGGTGTGATTGCACATGGACGCTCATCTCCAGCGTCGAGAGAGTTTCTAGGATACGCTGGTAAAAAGCTTCACGCGTAAGTGATCCACGATGCAGTTCGGCAAACCGCGCGCCATCTTTTAAGAAGAACAAGCGTTCAGCAAAGCTTGCAGCAAACGGGTCATGTGTGACCATGACGATTGTTTTACCGTACGTCTTTTGGAGCATCGAAAAGGTTTCCAGTACCACGCGACTCGAGGCGCTGTCCAGGTTACCGGTCGGTTCATCGGCTAGGATGATCTGCGCGTTGGAGGCGATGGCGCGTAAGATGGCGACGCGCTGCTGCTCGCCTCCGGACAGTTCATATGGAAAACGATCTTTTTTTTCTCCGAGCCCGACCCGTTTTAACAAGTCCATGATCCATTCACTATCTTTGCGGGTGACACGGCGATCGATGGCAATCGGAAGAACAATATTTTCATAGACCGTGAGCGGATCGAGCAGATTGTAATCTTGAAAAACAAACCCAACCGCCCGGCGCCGAAACATGCTCATCATACCTTCCGGCATTTGATCAATGCGTTCCCCGGCAATGGTGATGGAACCTGCGCTGGGGCGATCCAGACCGGCAAGCAAGTTAAGAAGCGTTGTCTTACCGCTGCCGGATGGACCCATGATGGCCGTAAACGTCCCTTCCATCACGTCTAGCTGCACCCCTCTTAAGGCTTGGTGAAAAACGCCACCGGCTGATTCGTATATTTTCTGTAAGCCTTCGACTTGGATAATGGGTTTTACGTTCAACAATTAACGCCTCCTTGTGTATTTCTCATGATTTTTTTAGCTTCGTACCTCTCTGTTGTTTTTTTCAGCTTTATTATAAACAAAGGTCCTATGTATAACCTTAGCGAAAGATGACAAGACGGGCCCGAAACCTTACATTTTTGTCACTTAATGTGTCACGATACCGCGCCGTCCTGCCTTTTTCCTACCCGTCCACACTCGACGGCGGAAGGACGCTCCGTTATATTCGTGAGAATACAAATATATCTTTAACACACATTAATAATTTTTTAACTGATAATTCACGCTAGAAGTTGTGTTAGCTTATTCACGGTGGCTCAACTGAATGTTCTGAGGGAGTCGGCATTTTACTCGTCATGTGGGCCGTGGTGCGTTTCGGTCATCTGCGTATGCATAGCAGGGGCATAAAAATGGTCGCGCGGGATAATGACGTGCACAGTCGTTCCTACACCGAGACACGTCTCGATGTTGAGCTGGGCACCGATCGCCCGTGCCGCCTCTTTCGCTAGGTAAAGCCCGAGGCCCGTCGAGGCGGACTGTTTGCGTCCGCTCTCGCCGGTATAAAACGGTTCAAAAAGACGGTTTAGGTCGCTTTCAGGTATGCCTGGACCGCTGTCAATGAATGCGACGTGTATCGATTGCGACGCGGATAGCGGACCACCTGATGGGCCGGATAATGAAACGGATGATGGAACAGATGCCGTAACAGATGATGAAACGGATGATGAGCCAGATGACGCTTCGGCTACCCCGACGGCTGACGGGCTGGACGAAAGTCCGTTTGTCAACTCGGATGACAGATGTTCTCCCAGAAAGATCAAAAAAGTCGCTTGCGGGTCGCTTTCTTTACGACCGTACTTAAGCGCGTTTTGAATGATCTGTTCGAACATCAGGCGTAACCATTTGCGGTCGCTTACGACGGTATCTCGCCTACGACCGGCGCCAGATGGATTCTCCCTACCTTCTTGCAAAACGGTGCTTTCCACTTTTCGAGCACCTTCCATTTTTCGGTCACCAGTGATCCAATCGTGCCCGCCGAGATCATCTTTCGGCGACGCAAAATCGATGATAAGACGCGGATAAATGTGGTGGGCAATCCAGGACGCTCGATAAGCATTAATGACCTCGCGTAAAAGTTCTTCTACGGAAAAACGGCTGATGGTAAGATCGGCGTCGATATGTGTGATCCGAGCGGTAGAGATCATCTGCTGCAAGAGAGCAGACGATCGATCCAGTTCGACGCGCATCGCCTGCTCAAGTGAGGGCCACGCTGCTTCAAGTTCATTTTTATCGGAACGAGCCCGCGCTTCTTCGAGGAGTAAGGACAGTGCGGCAAGCGGCGTTTTCAGCTGATGGGCAAAACGTAACGATAGCGCATGTAAAAAAGTTAATTTATCATCTTGTGCACTCAATCGATCGCGCCAGAGTTTGTCCCGCCGTCTGAGCCCATCGATGATCATCATTTCTAACCGAGAGGCACCGTTTGTGTCAGGAGTGAGCGATAAAAAACGATCATTCGGTACGTGAAGCCAAGTGCGCCAGGCGCGCATTCGTTTTTTGCGAACATACATCTCCCAGGTAAAACCAATTGCCCAGACGATCAAGGCAACGGCAAACGCATACAAAAGCGCTTGCCAGGGGAATGTGACACCTGTTACGCTCTCGTACAGGACAAACGTAAAAAGTGCGAGGATCAGTCCGATGAATGAAAGGAACCAAATACGATACGACATTATAAAACCACCTTTTATTCCGGTGTGTCGGGCAGTTTAAGCCGGTACCCATGTCCCCTAACCGTCTCCAGAACACGGGTGAGACCTAGCTGTGTGAGTTTTTGCCGAAGGCGCGATATGTTCACGGTCAGCGTATTGTCATCGACAAACATCACCTCATCCCAGGCTGCAAGCATGAGCATGTCACGGTCGACCACGTCTCCTCGAGCCTTGATAAGCTCATGTAAGAGGCTTGTTTCGACCGGAGTGAGGCTAATCTCCCGGTCGCGGTACTGAACAACAAGTCGTTTGAGGTCAAGTATAAGCTCACCGTATGGTCGAATCGTCCGTTCGGTTTCGGCATGGATTGGAGAAAGTTCATATGTACGCCTGAGGAGTGCTTCGATTTTGGCCAGCAGCACCTCCATGTGGAAAGGTTTAACGACGTAATCGTCGCCACCGTTTTCCAGCGCCCGTACCTGATCGATCGGTTCACCCCGGGCCGAGATAAACATGATCGGAACAGTCGACTGCTCTCGGAATTTGCGTGCCCAGACATAACCGTCATAGAACGGGAGCTCGATATCGAGCAAAATAAGATGCGGTTTGAACTCCATGAGCAGTCGATCGAGATGACGAAAGTCTTCTGGATCAGGGATGATCACACCGTAGCCGTAACGCCTTAGGTGACCTTCTAGGAGACGGGACAGTGCTGCATCGTCTTCGATCAGCAGGATGGATATCATGGACTCAGCGCTTCGCCACCTTCTTCGTTTTCACGCGATATATATTCGAGCACGCCTTCCGCAATCGCTTCCGCTATTTTCTTTTGCACGGTCTTATCCCACAGCTTCGTTTCTTCAGCTTCATTCGTCACATACCCGAGTTCGAGAAGAACGGCCGGCATGCCCGTTTCTTTGAGCATATAAAAATTAGCCTGACGGACACCGCGATCGTTAAAACCGGTCGCCCGAACGAGAGCCTGCTGCATGATGTGTGCGAGCGGTAAGGAGGTCGCGTCGTAGTAATATGTCTCCGTACCGGATACGCGCGGGTCGACAAAACTGTTGGCGTGGATGGAGATAACGATATCACCACCGTGTGCACGTACCATCTTGGCCCGCTCATGATCGATATCCGAGATAAACCGGTCATCATCTCGGGTCATCCACACTAGAAGATCTAATCCCGCCTGCACGCTCTTTTCCATCAACGCATCACGTGTAAGAAGCGCGATCTTTAAGACGAGATCTTTCTCGTACCGCCCGCTCACGCCTTCGGTACCGACATCGTATCCGCCGTGACCAGAATCGAGCACAACGGTAAAAGGATTTGTCTCCGTTTGTGGACTTGAAGGGACGTCGTCTGATGCGTTGTGACCTTGCCTACGGTCACCGATCGAAAAAATTAACGTCTTGATCACCCATATGATGAGTATTGTTGCAAAAAGCGCCCGGATGAGTCGCAGGAAACGCCTCCATTTACGCCTACGGAGGTCAGTCTTCCGCCCCGCGTTATCTCGATTATCCTGACTATACAGCCTATTCAGTCGTTTGTCCTTTTTGTCCTGCTTCGGCTTCACCGCTTGCCACGCACCTGTCCTTGCCCGGTAACTTCATATTTTATGGTAGTGAGTTCCATGAGTCCGACCGGCCCGCGCGCATGTAATTTTTGTGTCGAGATACCCATCTCCGCGCCGAAGCCAAACTCGAAGCCGTCCGTAAAACGGGTCGAGGCATTATGATAGACGGCTGCTGCGTCGACGGACTGTAAAAACATATGAGCGCTTTTCGCGTCTTCGGTGACGATCGCCTCCGAATGTTTGGTACCGAAGCGGTTAATGTGGGCAATCGCTTCCTCGATGCTGTCCACGATGCGCACCGCTAAGATGAGGTCCAGATATTCCGTTTCATCATCTTCCGGTTGAAGCGCCTTTGCCGCAAGACCGGCACCGTTTAAAATCTCAAGGCTGCGCGGACAGGCACGTATCTCCACGCCATGCGCGATCAAGGCTTGCACTGCGCGTGGTAAATATTGATCAGCGATGTCTGTATGGACGAGCAACGTCTCGATCGCGTTGCAGACGGAGGGGCGATCCGTTTTGGCATCGATGGCGATGCGCACGGCCATGTCGAGCTCAGCCAAGCGATCGATATAAAGGTGATTGTTCCCAACACCTGTCTCTATCACCGGAACACGTGCATGATCGACGACGTGCCGAATGAGACCGGCACCCCCGCGCGGGATCACTAGATCGACGAGTCCGCGGGCGCGAATGAGCACATCAACGGCTTCGCGCTCAGGTATGTCGATAAAAGTGACGAGTGCGCGCGGTAGGTTGAGTATATCCAGTGCTTCATGCAGCGCGTTTACAATTGCTCTGTTGGAATGAAGCGTCTCACTACTGCCGCGAAGCACTACACTCGATCCGGCTTTAAGCGCGAGTGCCGAGGCATCGACCGTCACATTGGGTCGCGCTTCATAAATGATGGCGATCACGCCAAAAGGGACGTGAACTTGTCGAATCACGAGACCATTCGGACGCACAAACGACCGCGTCACATGCCCGACGGGATCTTCCAGTGCCCGCACCGCATCCAACCCTTCGATCATGGCCTGAATTCTCTCCGGTGTGAGACGGAGACGATCGATGCGCGCAGAAGGCATCATTTTGGCCTCTGCTTCTTCAACATCATCGGCATTTGCTGCCAGAATCGCTTCTTCATGCGTCCGAAGCGTACGAGCCATGGCTGCTAAAAGATCGTTTTTTTTCTGTGCGGTAAGGTGGCATAACTCGCTTTGCGCTTCTTTTGCGTCTTTTAATTTTTGTAAAAGTACATCCTCCCAATACGTTTTCATCTCTACCGTACGCGCATGATCCATGATTCGCCCATCTCCTTCTACCTTTTACCTTTGATTTATCTCGCCTGTCCTTAAATTTACGTTCAGTTGATCGATTCTTTATCAAAAAAACGAATCCAGAGAATCAAAAACACTAATCAGAAACTTGAATTCGACGAGGGTTGCGCCGCTGTTGTCACCCATCCGTCGCGGTGGATGATTTCTTTGACCGGAGGGACTGCCTCTCCCCTTTGCCGTCTTTCCAGCAAAAGCGTTAGATCGACAGCACTTACGAGGGCGATGCCGCGCCCAATCTCATCATTTTTTAAATCGACGACGCGCACCGTATCATGCGCTTCAAAATGCCCTTCCAGACGGACAATTCCGGGAAAGAGCAAGCTTTTATGCTTGTCCAAAAGAGCCTCGCGCGCACCATCGTCGACCCAGATGGTTCCGAGCGGCCGGCTGATTTTGCTGAGCCAGCGTTTTTTGGGCGAAAGGCTGCGCGGTGCGGCAACAAACTGGGTGCCGGTATGTTCCCCTCTGAAGTGACGCTCAAGGCTTCCTCTTTCAAAGCGCATCACCCACGTTTCAATACCGGCCTCAGTCGCAAGGCGTGCGGCATTGAGCTTGCTCTGCATGCCGCCCGTCCCGAGCACACTGCCGCGATCCGAGGCTTTTAGAAGTAAGGCATCATCCCATGTCTCCACGCGCTCAATCTTTTTAGCCCCGGGAACTTTTAGCGGAGGTGCGTCGTACAGACCGTCGATATCGGTGAGGATGATGAGCCGATCCGCTTCGATATTGATGGCCAGAAGTGCTGATAGAATATCGTTATCCCCGAAGCGAATCTCTGCCACGGAGACGGTATCGTTTTCGTTCACAATAGGGAGCACCTGTTCAGCCAAAAGCACATCTGTCGTCTGGCGTATGCGGACATAACGTTCCCGGCGGTCAAAATCGCTGCGTGTCAAAAGGAGTTGGGCGACTTTAAGCCCAAAATGATCCGCTGTATCGCGGTAGTGCGCTAAAAGATGCGGCTGACCGAGCGCAGCGAGTGCCTGCTTTTCGGGGAGGGTCAAAGGCTTCGAACCTTTGCCAAGAAGTGCGCGCCCGTAGGCAATCGCTCCGGATGAGACGAGCACAACGTCCACACCTTCATGCCTGAGGTGCACGATATCTTCGATCAAAAAAAGTATTTTGTCCTGACTGATGCTCCCGTTTTCATCAGTGAGACTGTTCGAACCGATTTTGACGACCCAACGCATCGTTTGATCTCCCCTATCTTCTGTCCTATCTTCTTCCTTAAGTTTTTAACCTTTTATCTTTATCCTTTTTTTGTTCTTTTTTTGTTCTTTTTCCCTTTTCCCCTTTTTATCCTTTTTTCCTTCGCCTGCCCCACGTTCTATTGGTTCCATTTATATCGTCTTTTCACATAAAGGTCAAGAACATACATATTTATCACCGGCTATCACGTGCTGCCCAGCGGATGAGATGGGCCGACGAACGCCCTTCGAGATGAATCCAGATGACGTGCGTATCTATCGTTACTCCGTCATCTTTCCCCACCATACGATTCGGCCTGAGCGGCAGCGTAACGGGCGGCGTACGCGGTGTACCGATTGAGTAAAACCAGTCGCCGTCCTCTGGGAAAAAGACCTGTTCGTACAAGATCGAAGATGACACCGTAGAAATAGCCTGTTCTGGCTCGACCTGTGCTGAGCTGGTCTCCCCGGAAGGTGTGGAGGTGGCTAGCTCAAAAATCGTCCGTACCACAGGCACCGGTCTAAGTTCGGTCGGACTCATCTTCCCCACGACCCACCCCATCATCATCAAGAAAACAAGAGCAAAACTTACGAGCAACCGTTCCAGAAGACGACGTCTGACTACATAAGTTCGATGCCGGATAAGTTTCTTTTGAATGCGCTCGTATGCTTTCTTCTCTTCGACCGTCAAATCCGATCGATGAACCGATGATTGCTCACAAACCGACGGGAGGGCACGCTCGCTCATATGTCTGTTACCCATCGAGCTCATCTCCTTGCCACCTGGCCTTTAAAAAATGACGGCGAAGTCGCGTAAGACCTTGCAGGAGCGACGTTTTAACCGTTCCCAACGGTCGGTTCAGCCGTTCTGCTAATAGGCGATGGGATTCGCCTTGCACGTAGTGACCGATGATCACGTCGCGTTCTAAGGTGCGCAAGTTTTCCAAGGCTTGCGTGAGCTCCTGCCACAAAGCATCCTTTAGCAGCTCACGTTCGACCTTCTCTTCAAATCTGTCCGCTATTTCTTTTGCGACATCAGAACGCGTGCGCCAGAAGTCACGCGTCATTTCGCGGCTTTTGCGGCGCATATAATCAATCGCTTTGTACCGGGCCATCGCCATTAAATACGTGCGGAGTGCAGCTTTTTTCGGATCATAACGCTCCGGATGCTCTAAAAAAGCTAAAAAAACATCATGGGTGACATCTTCGGCAGCTTGCAGATCCCCAAGCCACTGATGCGTCATTTTTAAAATGGTTGGCGCATACTCTGCATATATCTTTTTAAACTCCAATTCACTGAGCATATCGACCTTCTCCCCGAGGTGCATGTAAACGTGCATGTCCCTAACGTCATTGTATAGGCAGAAAAGGGTCAAGACAAGATTGGACATACTCTTTAGCGCTTACTCAATCAGTTTTAGATCCCATAGACAACCGATATGTAAATATTACATCATCCATCCGCATCTTCCGCTCGAATATATAAACGGAAAAATAAGCATAAAAGGAAGGTGATGTCGATGTTTCATCCTTTGCTGACACATCATCATTTCGGCCAGAGGGGAAGGCAAGACGAAGACCTGAAGGTAAAAAGCCTGAGGATAATCGGTGTCATGGGACTGATACTTTTCGTCTTCTTCACATCTTTTATCCCGCTTTCGTCCGTCTTCGCTGCGCCAGCCGGTGTGACCTTTTTTACCCCGTATACTGACATCGATGTAACACCCGGTGAGACAATCACGTACACGATTACGATCAAAAATGCGAATAAAGTACCGGTGAATCTCCCGCTTAAAGTCGAAGCACCAGCAGACTGGAAGACGCGCCTCACCTCCGGGGGGTATACGATTTCATCGATCGCCGTGGACGCTGAAAATGATCAAACGGTTAGTCTATCCGTCGATGTTCCGCTGAAAATCGATATGGGGCGGTACCAGATTCGTCTTATATCTGGTGATGCGAGCGTCTTAACCTTAAACGTTCGGGTGACTGAACAGGGGACCTACCAGATCGAACTGAAAAGCGATCAACCGAATCTGGAAGGGACGAACAATTCGACGTTTAGCTATGATGTTCGGCTGAAAAACCTCACCCCCGATACCCAGACTTTTGCGCTCCGCGCCGATGCACCGGCGGGATGGAATGTACAGTTTGCGGCTGAAGGTAAAGATGTAACGAGCGTCAATGTCGATGCCGGTCAGAGCAAATCGATTCGTGTCACGCTCTCCCCTCCCAGCCAGATCGAAGCCGGCACCTACAAAATTCCGATCATGGCCGAAGCGAAAAATTTAAGTGCCAAAGAGACGCTGGAAGCCGTCATTCGCGGTACGTACAGTTTGCGCCTGACAACCCCGAGCGGTGTTCTTTCCTCGGATATTACGGCAGGCGGTGAAAGAAGGCTCACGATCCGACTGGAAAATACCGGTTCGGCACCGCTAAATAAGATCAATCTAAGCGCCGATACCCCGCTCGGCTGGAATGTAAAATTTGATCCAGCGACTGTCGATGCGCTTGCTCCGGGTGAAACGCAAGATGTGACCGCGACCATTCAGGCGGATAAAAAAGCGATAGCCGGCGATTATGTCGTGAGCATGACGGCCCGGACGGCGGAAACGAGCGATACGCAAGATTTTCGTATCACGGTGAAAACGTCGCTCCTGTGGGGAACGGTGGCCATCCTCATCATCGCCCTCGTCCTCTTTGGGCTCTACAGCCTCATTAAAAAATACGGGAGGCGGTGAACATGCAAGAGACAACCCAACAGACACAGCTGGACTCGCCCCCCTCTACGCCTGTGATTCAACTGGCAAATGTAAGCAAGCGGTACGGCTTTAAAACCGCTGTCGATCACCTGAACCTCACCATCTACGAAGGTGAAGTGTTCGGCTTGTTAGGGCCCAACGGTGCAGGGAAGACGACGACGATCCTCATGCTGCTCGGACTCGTCGAACCGACGGAGGGACAGGCGTACGTCCTCGGTATCGATGCGACGCGCAATCCGCTTAAGGTTAAAGAACGGGTCGGCTATCTGCCTGATGATGTCGGTTTTTATGAAGATCTGACCGGGCGGGAGAACTTGCTCCTGACCGCGCGGTTAAACGGTCTTACTGAGGAAGAGGCAGCGCAGGCGGTCGACCAGCTGTTAAAGCGGGTCGGACTCGAGGCAGCTGCCGATCAAAAAGCCGGCACCTACTCCCGGGGGATGCGCCAGCGGCTCGGTCTTGCCGACACGCTCATCAAACGCCCGAAGATCATTATTCTCGATGAGCCGACGCTGGGGATCGATCCGGAAGGAGTGCGTGATTTTCTCGCCCTCATTCGCACGCTGAGTCAGGAAGAAGGTATCACCGTCCTCCTCTCTTCGCATCACCTCCACCAGGTTCAGGCGATATGCGATCGGGTCGGCCTTTTTATCGACGGCCGGCTGCTTGCAGTGGGAACGATCGCCGATCTTGCGCAAAAACTGTTTAAAGATGCACCTTATCAATTGAAAGTAGAAGCCGAACCGCTCGGCGACGAACTTCTCGCAAACCTGATGCAACTCCCCGGTATCGCGTCAGCCGAGCGGATTTCCCCGACGTCCGTTCGCCTACTGGCGCGTGAAAACAACGCACCCGATATAGCCGAGACCATTTTCAAAAACGGAAGCAAACTTTACGCGCTGGAGAGCAGTCAGTTTGGTCTCGATGAGATTTATCATCGCTTTTTTGCAGGGAGGGAGGGTACATGAGCCGTGCACTTTCTATTTTGCTAAAAAAAGAGATTGCCGATCATATTCACTCTTGGCGTTTCAATATCTTAATAGCGCTCATAGCGCTGACCGCCACAGCTTCTATGGTGACGGTCGCGCAAACGATTCGGGACGTGCTTTCCAAGGCAGCAAACCAACCGTTTGGTGAAACCTTTGTCTTTCTGCAAATGTTAACCGCTTCAAACGGTCGGCTTCCTTCTTTTCTCGCGTTCGTTTCTTTTCTTGCACCGCTTCTCGGGATTGCCATGACCTTTGATGCGATCTCCAGCGAACGGCAAAAAGGAACACTCCTTAGACTTTTAGCCCAGCCACTCTATCGCGATGATATTATTCTCGCCAAATGGCTCTCTTCACTTCTTGTCATCACCGTCTTTTTTCTGGCTCTCGGCTTTTTCGTCATCGGTTTGGGGATGTTCATATTCGGCCTCCCGCCTTCTTTTGAAGAAGTGCTGCGCATCGTCGTGTTTTTGCTCGTGACGGCCCTCTACGTAGCGGTCTGGATGAGCCTCGGCGTTTTGTTCTCCCTTATTTTTCGTCAAGGAGCAACGAGTGTCCTGGCGTTACTGGCGATGTGGCTCACCTTAACCCTCTTTTACCCGATGATCGTCGATGTCATCGCACCGGTCAAACAAAGCGGAACGAGTGAAGAGATTTTGCAGAGTATCGCCTGGCATCAAGGACTTAGCCGTCTTTCACCAGCAACACTCTACGATGAAGCAACGACCACGCTTCTTACACCGAGTGTGCGTGCCCTAGGTCCACTATCCTTGGAACAGCTCGTCGGGGCGATTCCCGCGCCGCTTCCCTTCACGGAAAGTCTACTCCTCATCTGGCCGCAGATCGTAGGGCTCATTGCCATGAGCGTCATCCTCTTTGGGCTATCATTTACGCTTTTTATGCGACAAGATATTCGCAGCACCCGCGCTTGACGCGTCAGACAGGATCAAAATGCATAGCATACACGCACCGTCATCAACCCATGGTATGGCGGACATAACGCGCTGGAAGATGCTCTTTCCAGCGCTTTGTCTCAGGATGATGGACGTAGCCTCGTTTTCCGTGAAGATGGATCGAGACAATACCATGGAGTTCGCGATGTTCCCCTAATAAGCTCGCTCGATTCAAATATCCCGGCGCGATATCCCAAATACGCAAGGCCAAGTTTCCTTTCTACTAAAACATTTACGTCTATTTAAATTTTATTCATTTGGTTATCAAAGTTAACTTCATAGTGTGTTGCGCTGGATACAACTTAACGGTACAATCGATGCTAAGAATGCCCCCCACCTTTTTGACTTCCTTTTAAATGGTGATGCATGCATATGGAAAGGAGTGTTGATATGTACGATGAGATTTTCATCACCGATATGTTGTTTTTTGGAAAACACGGTGTGTATCAACCAGAAAAAGATAAGGGCGGTCGTTTCAGCGTTGATCTTCACCTTTTCATGGATTTAACACAAGCCAGCCAAAGTGATCAACTGACCGACACGCTTGATTATGAGAAAGTGTATCGTCATGTTCAACAGATTATGGAAGGACCATCCAAAAATCTGCTTGAAGCTTTGGCCGATGATATCGCCCGCAGCATGTTTGCATTCGATCATCGAATCATGGAAATCGTCGTCACCGTGCGCAAGCTTGACCCACCTTTCCCGGGTGCTTTTGGTTCTCTCGGGTCAACCATTCGTCGCGCGCGTTCCTAGCCCTATAATCGCTCGCTATGTTTTTCAATGGCGACGAGAAATGGCGCGCGTTCTGTCGCGAGCATATTCGACATATGCATGGCTGTGAAATGTTTTATGGATAACCGTGCGACGAACGTGCGTACGACCTCCGCTTCAACTTCTCCACCGGGGTGGGCTGGATAGACTGCAATCAAGATCATCCCACCGGGTTGTAGACGGAAAAGTGCAGCTTCGAGTGCGCGTACGGTAGACGCCGGGCGCGTGGTTATGGTTTTATCGCCGCCCGGACGATATCCAAGATTAAAGATCACGGCTTTCACCGGTGTCGTTTCTTGAGCGATCGTTTCATGCGAGGCAAGGTGCAAGTGTACGCGGCGATGCAGTCCATGCGCGATTAACTTTTCTTCAGTCGTCGATATAGCCTCTGGTTGAATATCGTAGGCATGCACGCGGCCGCTTTCCCCTACGCGCTCTGCTAAAAAAAGCGTATCGTATCCATTCCCACATGTTGCATCAATGACGGTATCCCCTTCATGGATCACACCAGTTAAAAGATGGTGGACGAGTTGTGTGATGCGCAACATTAAACTTTCACCTATTTCGTCTGTTTTCAGCCCGTCTAACGATGAGAGAACGTTTATTCAAGATATAACAACGATTCAGGGGAGAGATACAACCGATGACAACCATGAAAGCTTGGGTTTTTGAACGCGTCGGGATCTTCGGTCTTGTCATGAAAGATGTAGCGATACCAGAAGTTGGACCAGGACAAGTACGCGTCAAACTTTACGCCAGTGCCCTCAATCATCGCGACCTTTATTTTGTTGAAGGTCGTTCTAAGGCTGATCCAGGTGCCATTCTAGGATCCGATGGCGCAGGATGGATTGATGCCGTAGGCGAAGGGGTAACACGTGTGCGCGTCGGTGATCCTGTCCTCATCGTGCCAAGCCTCGGCTGGCCTTACGCGAGTAGTGCGCCGCCGCATACCTTTCGGATCTTAGGCGTGCCGGACCCTGGAACATTTGCCGAGATGATTGTCCTTCCTGAAGAAAATGTGCTTCCCAAACCGCCATATTTGAGTTTCGAAGAAGCAGCGGCGCTTCCGTTATCAGCGCTTACGGCTTACCGCGCCCTCATCACCCGGGCCAAGCTTACAAGCGGCGAGACCGTGCTCATTCCGGGCATCGGCGGTGCTGTCGCCCAGCACGCCCTTATGATCGCCCACACCCTCGGAGCTACCGTCTTCGTCACCAGCCGCGATCCAGAAAAAGGCAAACGGGCAAAAGAACTCGGTGCCCGAGACGTTTTTTCGACAAATGATGATTTTGCCCAATCCGTGCTTCAGACGACGGGTGGTGCAGGCGTCGATGTCGTTGTGGAAACCGTCGGTGGTGTGACCTTCCCCACCTCTCTTAAAGCCCTTAAAAAAGGCGGAAGACTTGTCACCTTTGCCGCGGGATACGGGAACACGGTGGAACTCGATATTCGTTCATTTTTCTACGGTCAGTATACACTCTTGGGAACGACTATGGGAAGTACGGAAGAGATGCAAGCGATGCTTACGTTTTACACGCTGCACGGACTTCGGCCTATCATCGACCAGGTTTATCCGGCGACTGCACTTCACGAAGCTATCACCCGGCTGGCAGAAGGCCGCACCTTTGGTAAATTGGTTTTAAAGTGGTGAGTGAACGCGTGGCAAAACAATCAAGGAATAAGACCAACGGAAAGTATGGCGATTGGGCGGGGATCGCTATGCCTTCACTCATGGCGCTGCTTGAAACAATCGTCTCGACCCAAAGACAAAACCGAGCGCAAGTATGCCGAATATCCATACAACACCCTCTACGATCCAGATATTACGGATGATCCCCGCCTGGTATAGGGCTGGCATAAAATCTACTAAAGCATGAAGGAGAATTGCCGCCGGAAACACCAGATAGCGTTTTTGTCGGATACCGAGTAAAACGAACAGACTGAGTGCAATCTGAATAAAAAGCGCCGCGAATCGTTCCAAAAGACCGATGATAAACATAAAAAAAGGCGTTTCTTGGATCGTTCGGGCACTCTGTTCTATGATCTTCAACTGATCCGCCGGAATGTTTTGTAAGATTGGTTGAGCGCCTTCACTGCTCACTGTCATGATAAGCACAAGCGCATTGATCGCGCTCACAAGACCGATGAGCAGTAGTTCCGCTCCACCATGTCCCAGACCGTATACAAAGCCATCCCCATACTTATGGCGTCTGGGAATAAGCAAGAAGAAGGCGATTATGCGCCCGCCTTCTTCAAACACTCCGGCCATAAATGCGCCATATAACGCATATAGAAGTGGACTGTCAGACCACCTAAGATGAGGAAAACTTCCCTCCCCTGCCGGTGGTGCGATCATTAAGCTGTGGACGATTTGTTCGAGGATGAGTACAAAGACGACAAAAACGAGTATCCCGCTCCCGAACGGTTGCCAGGAAAACCATTTGTTCCGAACAACCCATACCAGTAGTCCACCGAACACCAAAACATAAACAATGATTTGCAGCACCAAACCGCTTAATGCAGGTGTCATCTGCCCGCCTCCCAATCTTTTGCGATATTGCTCGGACATTTGTCTCCGGTGCGCTTCGATCATTCAACCGTCCGCATCTTGTTCGCCTGTGTGCATGGTTTCCTTTTTACGCACTGCCTTTTTAGGCTCCCTACCTGCACGTTTGACCGCCTCTTTTAAGAGAAATTCGATGTGAGCATTGACGCTTCGCAGTTCATCAGCCGCCCAGCGTGCCAAAGCGTCATAGAGATCGGGATCGAGCCGGAGGGGAAACTGTTTTTTACGCATACTGACCCGTAGGGTGCATGTGCCCTAACGATCCCATACTAGTAAAGAGACCCCGCATTGATGACCGGCTGGGCGGCATGATCGGAGACGATAGCAACGAGCAGGTTGTTCACCATCATCGCTCTTCTTTCTTCATCGAGCACAAGCCCTTGCGCTTCGATCTGCTCAAGCGCAGCCTGGACCATGCTGACCGCGCCTTCAACGATTTTCTGGCGGGCAAAGACGATGGCCGAAGCTTGCTGACGCTGCAGCATGGCCGAGGCGATTTCTGTGGCATAGGCAAGGTGGGTCAGTCTTGCCTCCATCACTTCCACACCTGCCACACTGAGCCGCTCTTGCAAGTCGCGCTTTAGTTCCAGTGAAATTTCTTCAGTATGCCCGCGCAACGAGTAACTTCCTTCTGTAAAATTATCATACGGATAGCGACTGGCGACGTGTCTTAAAGCTGTTTCACTCTGTATTTCTACAAATGTCTCATACTGGTCGACTTCAAAGTGCGCTTTGGCCGAATCGACGACACGAAAAACGATGACAGCTGCGATTTCGATCGGGCTTCCCTCAGCATCGTTTACTTTAAGCTTGGCCGAATTAAAGTTGCGTACTTTAAGTGACACCGTTTTCTTATCCGTGAGGGGTACGGTCAGAAAAAAACCGCTGTCACGCACCGTCCCCACATACCGCCCGAACAACGTTAAGACTTTGGCTTGATTCGGCTGAACAACGGTAAAACCGCTGGGGAGGATGACCCCGGCTATGACCAGGAAAATAAGAAATATGACGGCCATCGGTGTAAATTTTGTTAGCGTCAGTAGGTAAACGTTTACACCTGCAAATGCTAGCAACACTGTGATGGCGACAAAACCGTTCATTGTCCAGGCCGGACGTTCTTGCACGATCATCTACCTCCTCAAACTGAGATCTACACAATCTAATAAAAGTTATAACAGAGTGATATCATAGTGATATCACTGTATGATCATATCTTAACACATTTACATTATACGAACAACAGGTGAAAAAATTATACAGATTCCATATATCATAATGAGCATAGGGGTGTTTTATGTAAATAAGTTATCATTATGGAGGTGACGCAAGTATCACCTTTCATCGCGTCAAAAAGGATCAGGCCATGTCTTGTTTGAAAGATCCGTCCTTACATCGCCAAAGAGTAAGATGCCAGCCGCTCATACATCGGTCGTCGACCGAGATGCGATCGATACAGACTGATGGTCTCGACCGACCAGCGCAATTCGTCCAGTCGTAGAGTAGGATCTGCATGGAAAAACTGTCGACTTGCTTCTTCCAGTTTCAAAGCATCAAGTGGCGTTGATCCACGATATTGGCGTGCCAAGGTAATATGCGCTTGATACGGGCGGGACTTAGGCGAAAGATCCTGGATCCGTTCGACAAAGGATGGGGGTAACGCATGACGGAGATGATCTGTCAGCGCTTTTTGTAAGGCAATGAGTTCCGGGCTCGAGTCAATCCCTGCCCAGAGGACGCTTGGGGAAGAAGGGCGGCCGAAGATACCAAGCGTGCGAGATAAAGTTACAACAAAAGGACGAATCGACATATGTTCAAGCGGGTGAACCGAGGTGGCTGCTAAGGGGGAGGTAGCCGTTGATGGGGTCATCTGATCGAATGCTTTTGTAAACGTTACCAGTGCCTCTTTTAACACTTCTTTTTCCGCCTGTTGAGTTTCCCCGATGAATAAAAGTGTCAGATGCAGGTCCTCTTTAACCGTCCAGCGTTGAAACAGAAGGAGCGGCTCAATAAGCTTGATACGATAGGCCATCCAGTTTTTTAATGTGTCCGGTAGATGAATAGCCAGAAAAAGTCGGTCAGTGCCTTCCAATGTGTTCACTCCATCTCTACATGTTCACATAAGCCTAGAGTCATCCGTACGATCCCACACGATAAAGTGATCATACATACAGGCAATCCTACAACCATATGGTTATAAACCCACGCGGTCATCTATTCATTCGATGATACGCCCATACGATCATACACCGCGTCAAAAGTTTGTGCTTCTTCCATATCCAAATCCGTAAGACCCCCTGCTTGCCAGCTCGAAAGTTTTAAGCTCACAACCCTATAATCGATCTGGATCAAAGGGTGGTGCGCCTTCTCTTCAGCAATCTCCGCAATCTTTTGGACAAAATCGATCGCCTGCAGGAACGTTTTAAAGTGGTAACGCCGCTCGATCCAGCGACCGTCTTCTGTTCGTTTCCAGTGTTCAAGTTTTGTTAGAGCGGTCATAATTTCATCATCGCTGAGACGTTTTCTCACCAAATCGTTCCCATCCTTTCACCTGTGTTTAAACTTTATTTAAACACGTGTTCATTTAAAATGAGTATTAAATTATATTAAAAAGTTGCTGTTAACCGTCATATTTTTTAATTTCTCACATTCATTCTATCACATGTTGATACTGGAAAGCCATTCTGAATGATGTAAACATACATAAACATAAAAATAAAATACGTCAGCAGACTTCCCTTCTGCTGACGTATGACATGGAGCGCGCTCACATTTGGCATCGACCGAACGCACGTTTTACTTCGACTTTTGCATGATCATTGTGTAATCTACTGTTTTAGCGCGACGGTCGCTGCTTGCTGCAGCGGATCCCAGACCGAATTGTAAGGCGGCGCGTACGATAGATCCAGACCCTGTAGCGCCTCCAGCGTCATTTCGTTGAAAAGAGCGGTCGCTAGTACGTCGATACGCTTGTCCACCCCATCCTGACCGATGATCTGGCCACCAAGGAGTTTACGCGATTCCCGCTCGTAGAGAAGCTTGATATGAAGCGTTTTTGCGTCTGGATAGTAGTGGGCGTGTGAGCGGGCGCGAATCGTCACGGTATCGTAGATGAGTCCCAGCGCTTTTGCTTCCCGTTCGTTGAGACCCGTTCGCCCCATCGTAACATCCAGCACTTTCATGATGGCGCTCCCGACGATCCCGGTGAAGACGGCCCGACCACCGGCCATATTCGTCCCGGCCGTTCGCCCTTGTTTGTTGGCATGCGTTCCGAGAGGGACGAAATCATCTTCTTTTTTGATGCGGTGATACTGTGTCGCGCAGTCACCCGCTGCATAAATGTCGGGAATCGATGTCTGCATCGTCTGATCGACCCAAATCGCACCCTTCGGACCGAGTCTTGCGCCGATCGCTTTGGCGAGTTCACTGTTCGGGACGACACCGATGGCAATGAGTACGAGATCCGCCGGATACGTATGATGTTTCGTCTCAACAGATCGAACCACTCTAGCTTCACTATCGAGGCGCACGACTTCTTCTCCGAGCGCAAGGTGGATCCCCTTCTCCTGAAGACCAGCCTGGACGATTTGGGCCATCTCCGGATCAAACGTAAGCGCAACGTGTGGAGCAAGATCGAGAAGGGTGACCTTTTTGCCGAGATGATAAAACGCTTCGACCATTTCCAGCCCGATATATCCGCCGCCGATGATGACGACGTTTTCGACCGGATGGTTTTTTAGACCTTGAATCAAACGATCGGCATCATCCATCGTTTTAAGCGCATATACACCGTCCAGAGAGAGGTCAGCCCACGGCGGGAGGACAGCGCGTGCGCCGGTTGCGATGAGCAGACGGTCGTATGCATAAAGGTGCTCTGTACCGTCTTTTCGACGCGCAGTTACCGTCTTCTGCTCCGGATCGATACTGATCGCTTCTTCTTCAAGATGAACATCGATCGCATACTGTTCCTGAAACGCTTCTTTCGTACGGGCTACAAGCTTGTCACCGCTGGGGACGACCCCGCTTACCCAATAAGGAAGTCCGCATTGGGCGTATGAAATATGCGTCGTTTTTTCTAGAACTGTGATCGAGCCTTCCGGATCGAGCCGACGTATTTGCGTTGCCGCACTCATACCGGCCGCATCCCCACCAATGATGACATACCGACGGGCTGTGGTTCCGGACACGTTATGTTCTGACATGGCGTAGATACCCCTTTCCGTATTTCTTGCTTTCATCCTACCAAAAAAAGGTGCTGCGTGCTACTCATCTTGCACAAAAAAAGGTGCTGCGCAATACGCATCCTACCAAAAAAGTGCTACGCAATACCCATCCTGCTCAGAAAAAGGCAATGCCTACCATTCAGCTAACTTAGAAAAAGGTCTCATGTATACGGCTCAGCATAGTGCGAAACGTCTTCTGCATATACATGATACCAACATCGTACGTGCATCAGATTTATGCTGGTGTTGGAACCATTCGTATTTTAAGTGTGCTCGTAAAGGTAGAGGGAGTGCGTCTTTTGATCAGTTTGGTATGGCCTTCTTTTTTGTTTGCATTGACAGAACTCGATAATACGCTCATCTTACTGGCTGTTATGCGACACGTCCGTTTTTTGCCTATCGGACTGATCTTCTTCTGGCTCGTCCTTTTGGCCTCATTTCGTACGTTCTTTTTAAATGAGATGCGTCCCTATCTCAGCGACACCAACATACGCGTGATTTTAGCCAGTTATCTCATCATCGTCTCCTACCGGCTTTTTCGCGACGGTTTTCAAAAAAGCGCCCATCCCCGGAAAATACCGAGCCGAAGTTCTTTTTGGATTCGGATGGGTCGGTTTGTATCGTTGACGATTCTCTTGCTCGTGCTTGATACGAGTCTCGGCTTTGATCAGATGGCGACCAGCGCTTTGCTGTATCACGATTCGCTGCAGATGTTTTTGAATGTTTTTCTCAGCAAAACCTTAGCGCTCGCCGTTATATTATTTCTACCTAAAACAATCATGGGTCACCCCTGGGTGAGTCTCCTCTCCGCCATCCTCATCGCTTTTACCGGATCCTATGTGTTGCTAGCGGATCATCTTTCGCCACTCATTACGCTCCTCACAGGCACGACGTTAACCGGACTCATCATGTTTTTCAGCTGGTGGACTGAGCGCAAGCGGAACGCGCATTAAATACATGAAAAACACGTGATGAATGCAACAAGCGTCCATTAAGTGGAGCGATTCAGACGCGAATGACGAACGCCGTAGGCAAAGTAGATGACGAGTCCTAACACGAGCCAGATGGCAAAACGTAAAAACGTAAGGCGCGGTAAAGATAAAATAAGTGCAACTGTTCCGATCAGGCCAAACGTACCGACAATGGGAAGCGCTGGCACCCGAAACGTGCGCGGTGCATCCGGGCGTACTCGGCGCATGATCATGACGGAGAGCGTTGTTAAAAAGAAGGCCGAGAGTCCCCCGATATTGGCGAGCTGTGCCAGTTCATCGATCGAAAGAAAGCCGCCCATCAAAATGGCTGCAGCAAAGACAAGATAGGTCGCGACAAGCGGAACGCGCCGTTTCTCATCGACTTTGGCCAGTGCCTCTGGTAAGAGCCCATCACGGCTCATAGCAAATAAAATACGGGTAGCGGAAAGACCATTGGTCAGCATCGTCGCCACCAGCCCGAAGATCACCGCCACAGAAAGGAGCGCCCCGCCCCAGTTCAGCCCAACCTGCACAAGCGCATAAGCGGCTGGATCCGGAACATTAAGCTCGGTGTACGGCACCATACCGAGTAAAACGATGGCCACGATCACATAAAAGGTCGTGAGTAGCCCCAGGCCCAGAATCATTGCAATAGGGATGGATCGCTCCGGACGCTTCACTTCTTCTAACACTGTCGTCACGCCATCAAAACCGGTGTAAGCAAAAAAGACCAGGGCGGCACCGGTTAAAACTCCCTGCCAGCCATACGGTGTAAAAGGCGTGTAATGCTCCGGCTGGATATGAAAAACCCCTACCGCAATAAAAAACAAAATGGCTCCGATTTTCGTCCAGGTAAAAACAGCATTGGCTCGACCGCTTTGTTTAATGCCAGATTGCGCAATCCAGCCCACAAACATAAGACCGAGGATCGCTGGAACGTTGATGAGTCCGCCGCTTACAAGATCGCGCGTAAAAGCCGTCGGAAGTTCGATACCGATCGTCTTCAAAAGTTCGACGACATACCCCGACCAGCCGACGGAAACGGTGCTGGTGATGACGGTAAATTCAAATAAAAGATCCCAGCCGACGATCCAGGCAATGATCTCGCCGAGAGCGATGTACGAATATGTATAGGCGCTACCCGCAACCGGTGCCATGGAGGCAAACTCGACATAGGCGAGTCCTACGGCAATGGTAATGAGCCCGCTTAGTAAAAAGGAGACGATCACCCCTGGTCCGGCATGGAGCGCGGCCACGGTTCCCGGCAAAATGAAAATCCCGGCCCCGATCGTCGCTCCGAGTACAAAAAGCATCAATGTTAAAGGTGTGAGTTCCCGTTTCAACTGGTACGTCTTTTCATCGGCCAGTGCTCTGGCCTCCTCGATCGATTTTTTTCGGAATAAAACTGACATATGTGCACCTCTTTTTTCTTAAAACTGAATCACGCATCCTTCTGATCAGTTCTTATGAACATCGTTCGATATTATAACTATAACACATATACTATAGCTATCCTATCCTGAAATAAGGTATGACATTTCATTCTTCAGCTGGTGCCACAATGCGGCATGGGGGGCTATCATATACAAATTAATTATAGTTATACAACAAAATAATGCAAAAACAAAACGAGCAAAGCCTATCCTAAGGACCGGTTTAAACAGCTGGCCCACATCATAGGCTTTGCATCTGTACACATCTTTGTGCATGTCTTACTGAATCGACACACCCTGAAGAATCGATTCGATTCGCTCGATCGTTTCGCCATTTAGGACAATACCGGAAGATGCAGCATTTTCTTCGATTTGTTCGACGCGAGAAGCACCGACGAGGGCCGAGGCGACATTTTTTTGCCTGAGCACCCAGGCGAGTGCGAGTTGCGACGGCGTGATGTCTAATTCCCGGGCCACCTCTACTAGACGTTCGACCGCCTGAAGCAGCTTTTCATCCATATAGCGCTCGATCATCGGGCGCACCTTAGGATCAGCAGCCCGCGTTCCTTCCGGAATAGGCTCACCAAGTTTATATTTGCCGGTGAGGACACCCTGTGCGAGCGGAGAAAAGACGACCTGCGCGAGCCCTTCCTTTTCAGAGAGCGGAATAATTTCTTTTTCAATATAACGGTTAAACATATTGTATACGGGCTGGTTAACGACAATCCGATCAAGCAGTTTTTGATCGGCGATGGCCAGCGCTTCACGAATTTGCGCCGCCGTCCACTCACTCACTCCGACATACAGCACTTTCCCTTGCCGGACGAGGTCATCAAACGCGCGCAACGTCTCTTCCACCGGTGTCTCCGGGTCATAGCGGTGCGCATAGTAAATGTCAACATAATCGACACCTAGCCGTTTTAAACTGGCGTGCGCCTGCTCCATGACGTGTTTGCGGGACAGACCGCGATCGTTTGGCCCATCGCCCATCGGCCAAAACACTTTGGTGGCCAACACATAGGACTCCCGCGGAAAAGATTTGAGTGCTTCGCCGACGACTTTTTCCGCCTCCCCGCGCGCATAGACGTTAGCCGTATCGAAAAAATTAATGCCGAGTTCGTACGCACGATGAATCGTCTTAATCGCCGTTTCTTTTTCCACAGTCGCCCCGTATGTAAGCCAACTGCCGAGGCTGATTTCACTCACTTTTAAACCGGTCTTGCCGAGTTTACGATATTGCACGGTCTATCCTCCCTTTCGCATGTCATACCAGTCAACATGTCAAACATATAAAGTCTTTTTTCATTGTTTGACACATGGCTTTAAGACCTGAGTGGATCTTACATCCTTAAGTATAGCATAGGTAAAAAACTCTCACAATCAATTTCTTCGCCTCACGAACGTTTCCTTTTTTTAAATGGAAGCTTTCTTATCGTTCTAGCGCCCTCATACAATCGCCTGTTTACGCGAACGCCGTGCTTCTTTTTTCTGCTTTTTCATCGCTTTCAGTTTCTCTTTGACGATAGGGGATTTAAAACCGATGAGTTTGCGGCTCGTCGATTCATACAAGTGCAAATCGATAAAGGCGATCTTCAGCGCATCTTTGAGTGTGACGGTCGGTGCGACTCGCACCAAGGGCACTTCTCGCTGGACGCGTTCGAGTTCATAATTGGGGATCATCGGTGCAAGATGATGAATGTGGTGAAAACCGATATTCCCCGTTAACCATTGAAGAACGCGCGGTAATTTTAAATACGTGCTCCCTTCCATCGCAGCTTTTAAATATTCCCATCGCGGATCATGTTCCCAGTACGCATCTTCAAACTGATGCTGCACGTAAAACAAAAAGATTCCAAACATCGCCGCGAAATAAATCGTCGGTAGATAGATCAAAAGGAGCGTCCACCAGCCAAAGGCCCATCCGATGGTAAGGAGAAACAAAAGAAGCGCAGCGTCCGTGGCGTATACGCTAAACTGTATGTGCGGTCTCTTCCCGCCGAAACCAAGCGGTAGCCGGTAACGGAGCATAAACTCGTAAATGGGTCCCAGCAAGAACAAAACAAACGGATTTCGGTACAGGCGGTATTTCAATCTCCCTACAGCGCTCAGAGCAAGATATTCATCAACGGTCAGCGTCATAATATCCCCTACGCCGCGTTTATCGAGATTGCCGCTCGTAGCATGGTGACGGGCATGCGTATATTTCCAGTGGTGGTACGGAACGAGTGTGAAGACACCGCTCACCGAGCCGAACAAATCATTGGCCCAGCGCTTAGGAAAAAGGCTGCCGTGCCCAGCGTCATGTTGCAAGATAAACAAACGAACGAGAAACAAACTGAGCAAAATATCCAGAGGAAAAACGATCCACCAAAAAGGCGTGGTCAAAACATGTGCGGCGACAAGAAAGATCATCATGATCGGAAGCGCAACAGAGACGATCTGCCCTATACTTTTGTGAACACTCGGTCTGGCATACGGTTTTAAAAGGGGTTGCCAGTTGTTTTGTTGTAACGACACAGAGTCACACCCTATCCTATAATCTGCCTGTTTAACGATTCGGCTCAAAGGTGCGCTCGGTGTTACGTCTCACCTTTGAAGTTAACAGGTACCTTCAGCATACCGGCTTATGACGCCCTCGTCAATAGGCATGTTTACTAAACAAATTTTAGTGTCATTATATATAAAGCTGCTATATTTGCGAAAGCCTTCTTCTTATGTTAAAGTATGTCTGTCGGCGGACTTTTGCCGCGGCATGGTTATGCTTTAAAATCATATTGCACTACACTGGATCTTGACGGTATACCCTGACACATGGCGCTACACCCTGACAATTGTTCTCAATCATTACAGCACATGTTATCGTGGTACACACGAACATGCCTGACGTAAGGAGGATCGCTCAATGAAAGCGCTGAACGTTACCGTCATTTATTACAGCTCCACAGGAACGAACTATACGTTGGCGAATTGGGCAGAAGAAGCAGCCAAGGAGCTTGCATGTGAAACACGCGTAAGAAAAGTTCCCGAGCTTGCTCCTCGCGAAGCCATCCAGCAAAACCCGGCCTGGCAGGCCCATTATGAAGCCACTCAGACGATTCCCGTAGCCACCCTGGATGATCTCACCTGGGCGGATGTGCTTATATTTTCGATGCCCACGCGGTATGGCATGATTGCTTCCCAGATGAAACAATTCCTGGATACGACCGGTGGACTCTTTGCCAAAGGCTTGCTCGTCGACAAAGTAGTGACCGCGATGACCTCTGCACAAAATGACCATGGCGGTCAGGAGACGACGCTTATCTCGTTCTACACGCAAATGTTCCACTGGGGTGCGCTCGTCGTCACACCCGGGTATACGTCGTCTGCCGTAAATGCCGCAGGCGGTAATCCGTATGGTACAAGCGTTACGGCACGCAAAGATGCAGCTGATAAAACGGACGATAAGACATATCGCGCGGCCGTCTTTCATCAGGTCCAGCGTGCCATCCAGATCGCACGTAAGCTCAAAGCTTAAACGTGCGATTCTGTATACTAGATCCGATCTGAAACGTTCATCAACTGATATCCCTAAGCTACTCTTAAGCCGCGTTCATACAGCTTAACATCCCGCTTGTGACAAAAAAAATCTCCCCAAATATGGTCGGGGAGATTTTTTTCTGTGCCTTCTTGCGCTTTTTACGCGTTTACGAAAAACCGCCGGACCCCCTTTTTAAGGGCTTATGGACGGTAGAACGTTACTCGTAACGAATCTGTGCCGGTACGACGGCACCGTTGTACGTCTCTTCAATGTACGTTTTCACATCTTCACTGAGCAGCACATCGAGAAGGGCTTGAATGCGCGGATCGTCTTTATTATCGGGGCGAACCGCGAGCACATTCACATACGGCGATTCTTTATCTTCCATAAAGATCGCGTCTTTCACGGGATTTAAACCGGCTTGCAAAGCAAAGTTGGTATTAATAAGGGCCAGATCGACTTGAGGATCTTCCAATGCCCGCGCCAGTAGCGGTGCATCCATCTGTAAAAAATTGAGCTTCTTGGGGTTTTCCACGATATCTTGTACCGTCGCTTCGCTCCCCTTACCTTCTTTAAGTTTGATGAGCCCCTCGCGTTCTAAGAGAAGAAGCATCCGCCCGACATTGGTCGGATCGTTGGTGACGGCGATCGTCGCTCCATCGGGGATGTCACGCGCATTTTGATACGATTTTCCTTTGGCCACGTAGGCGCCCAGCGGCTCGATGTGCACGCCGCCGATGGCAATCAAGTTATACCCCTTTTCCCGGTTCGTCTGTTCTAAAAACGGGATATGTTGAAAATAGTTGGCATCCAACTGTTTTTCATAAAGCTGCGTGTTCGGCTGAACATAATCTTGAAACACGATGACCTCGAGATCGATCCCCTGTTCTTTTAACTTCGGTTTGACGACACCATTTAAAATTTGGGCATGCGGTTCTTGCGTCGCGCCTACTTTGATCACGCCGGTTGTCGTGTTTTTACCCGCTTCTCCAGTTGTTTGGCCGGTATCGCTCTTGCCACATGCAGAAAGTGCGAGTACAAGAGCAGCGATGAGTGCAAATGGCACCCAGCGAAAAGAAAAGCGACGATTTTTCATGTGCGTTTCCCCCTTAGGTAGTATGATCTATGTTCATGCGCCGTGTGGCGCGCATGACCGAACGAAACAGATTTAAACCGTATGCACAGGAAGACTGACAAAACAGCAATCATCGTCTAACAACGAACTCAAACGGTGATGAACTGGCACGCGAGACGTACTGCAACGAGCGACGTACTGCGACGCGCGACTAACTGCGATGGTCGACGCGACGAACGAGGAAGTCACCGAACCACTGAATGAGCTGCACGATGATAATCAAAAGTACAGTGGCAACGAATAAAATATCGTTTTTAAATGAATTGTAACCGTCGTTCCAGGCCATCGCCCCGAGTCCGCCACCGGCGACCACCCCAGCCATCGCCGAATAGCCGACGAGCCCGACCGCGGTTACCGTGATACCGGCGAAGATACCCGGCATACTCTCCGGCAGGAGCACTTTCCAGATGATGTCCCAGGTACGGGCCCCCATCGCCTGAGCCGCCTCGATTACACCCCGGCTTACTTCACGCATGGACGATTCGACGAGCCGGGCAAAAAATGGCGCTGAGCCGGCGACGAGCGAGAATATCGCGGCGTTCGTTCCAAATGATGTACCGATAAGGGCCCTAGCCACCGGAATCATCCACAAAATTAAAACGATGTAGGGTACGGAGCGAAAAATATTGACAATCGTACCTAAAAGTTGATGGATGGGGCGATTGGGTAAGAGGTGCCCGGGGCTCGTAAGGATTAAAAGAACCCCCAGGGGAAGGCCTAGGATTACGGCAAATAATAGAGAAAATGATACCATGTACAGCGTCTCAAACGTCGCCTGTATGATGCGATCGCTATAGGTCGGTACGTTCGGAAACATTGTCTCACTCCTCTCCCGGCGGTTCGATGATGACCCCGGTTTGTTCCAGATACCGGCGGGCCTTTTGTATATCTTCTAGTCGACCGCTGACTTCTACGGTGAGCGTACCAAAAGGGGTATCCTTGAGCCGTTTGATCTCGCCCCGCAAAATATTGATCTCGACGGCATGCTGCCGGATAAGCTCGGTGATCACGGGTCTTTCCGCCACCTCTCCGACGAAGATGAGCCGCCAGCGCCTTGTCTCCCCAGAAGATGTAAGCAGCCGATCGGTTGCAGGTTCTGAAACAGGCCCACGCGCTGTCTCGCGCATCAGCACGTCTTCCGCATCCAGCGCCTCGGCGACAAAACGCTTGGCGATCGCCGACTGCGGCTTGGCAAAGACATCGCGCACCCGACCGACTTCTTTTATGACGCCCTCATCTAGCACCGCGACCCGATCGCATATTTTTTCGATTACCCGCATTTCATGTGTAATGAGCACGATGGTAATCCCAAGGGTGCGGTTAATGGAAAGGAGGAGCTCTAAAATATCATCCGTCGTCTTCGGGTCAAGGGCGCTCGTAGCCTCATCCGATAACAGCAGATCCGGTTCATTGGCGAGTGCCCGGGCGATGCCGACGCGCTGTTTTTCACCGCCGGAAAGACGAGCCGGGTAAGCATCCTTCCGATGCGAAAGACTGACGATGTCTAAAAGTTCCCGGGCCCGTTGGGTCGCACGTGCCCGCGGCCAGCCGGCGAGCTCCAGCGGAAAGAGCACATTCTCAAGCGCTGTCCTCGACCAGAGTAAGTTAAAGTGTTGAAAGATCATACCGATCTTCATCCGTTTGCGGCGCAGCGCATCGCCGGTTAAAGTTGCCATATTGACTCCGCCGACCCATACTTCTCCGTCAGTCGGTTTTTCCAGCGCATTGATGAGTCGGATGAGGGTACTTTTTCCCGCCCCACTATAACCGATGACACCGAAAATCTCGCCTTTTTCAATGTCCAGATCGATCCCTTTTAAGGCGGCAATTTCCCGCTTCGTCCCGGGATAATACAACTTCTTAACATGTTTTAAACGAATAAACGATTCGCTTTCTTCCGCGTGTCCACCCTTGCTATTTATCGCCATTTCCTTGTTCTTCACCGCCATGCCTTTATCGTTCACTGCCATTTCTTTGCTCTTCATCGTCATGCCTTTATCGTTCATTACCATTCTTTTATCGTTCATCTCCGTCGTTCCCCGCTTTAGTGTGTCATGCAAATTCAGTATGTGTAACAAGCATGCACGCCCGGACAAGCATCGATCATGTCTTAAGTCTTAATCTTGTCTCAAGACATCAAAACGCCCTCCTGCACACACGCAGAAAGGCGTTTTGATGCGCACTTATCTGCCAGAATGTTGCATTCTGCAGGAATTAGCACCTTGGCACATCGTGCCGGTTGCCGGGTTTCATCGGGCCAGTCCCTCCACCGCTCTGGATAAGGCTTATCCTATGAAATTGAGAAGTCGCTTAGATACCGCAACGCATCATTCAAGATGATAACATCATAACGACCAGTTTAAAAAAAGTCAAGCGTAATGAATGCATATATCTTCCGATGTGCAAAGATACTTAGACCGTCTCAGAAAGACCCATACGTTTTAAAATATGGTGATAGGCTTCCCAGGAAAAACCCGCATCGATCGCAGGAAGTTCGGCAGGTCCTCCCTGAACGGTCGATACAATCGATAACAGGTAAGTAACAAGATGGGGATTGTAAGATAAATATGCGCCGACCCAGGGAAGTGCGATGATCATTCCTCGTCCATAAGGCCGTACCCAGCCAAAACGACGCCACTTCAAGGAATCTTGATCGTCCGTGGAATGACTTAAAGACGCACCACTCAGGACTTTTCTTGGCCGGAGTTTGAAAAACGGTTCGGATCGTCCTTTTTTTTCCTTGTGATCCCCGTTGTCGAGTATACGCATGGCCGCAGTGATCTCCCCAAAAGGCCCTCCTTCTTCTGCTGTCTTTGCGGAAAACATACAGTGCCGGTAAAGCTCGCCGACGACGAGATGTGGCACAAAAGGTGAGCGAACGACAATCCAGCCGCTTTTAACTGGCGCAATGAGCCTCGATCGCCCTTCCAGAAAATGTAGCCCATCGACCTCAAGGAGGCCGTCCCCAGCATTTTCTCCTGGCAATTCAACGGTGCGGGTGATAAGACAGGTCGAAATCCCGCTAACCAGTAACAGGGCACCGGATTGCACCTGGGCATGGAGCTTGGAACGCACTGCGCTCAAGGCCTCCAGCAAATCGGAGGAGATATGCGTAAAGCTGCTTCCGAGGAGAATCACATCATACGGTTGATCCGGCCACGGTGCCCCCTGTTCCAACGTATCGACCTGTACCGACCAGCCGTACTGTTTCCCCTGCCAGCCAAGTATCGTCGCACTCACATCATTACCGGGAAACGGCAAAAGATCCGGATACAGTTTTAAAAGATGAAGGCGCATTTTAAGAACTCACCACAGCAGGTCGAGGTGAAAGAGACGACGAAAGAGCGGGCACCGACGTTAAATATTTACGGTATTGTGCAAACGCCGTATAATTTACATAAACATGCACTTTTCGCCTTGCCTCATGTTCAATAGCAACGGGAGAAAGACCTTCTAACAGGCGTTCTAGAGAAGACTCGGGGTCGTGCGCTATCCATATGGCTTGTCTGGGAATCCCTTGAATATATAACGCTTGCGCCAGCTCGAAAGCCCGCGTCCCGGAAAGGACAAGACGTTCCGGCCGGATCGTTTTAAAAAAAGAAAAATTGACATCCCATAGCCAGCTCCCCAGAACGCCGTCCGACGGAGCATCGTTTAAGGCGATGAGGACGCGATCGGGTCTGTCTTCGTCGCTCATTGCTTGAAAAAGCGCATCGAAACCGGATTTATTTTTAACGAGCGTCATAGTCAGCGGCACACCTTTGTATGAAAACATCGTCGAGCGCCCTTCCACCGGTCGTACATCACTTAAGGCACGCTCGATATGTGTCGGTTCCAGGTTCATAGCATATGCCGCCCGCAAAGCGAGTTCGGCATTTTCCAGTTCAAAACGACGCCGGAAAGGCAACGCATAGCGCGTTCCTTGGAGGTACACACTCCCATGCGATACATCGATCGTCCCGAACGGCACACGCAGTACGTACGGCGCATCGACAAAAAGCGAGTGCCATGCTTCGTCCTTTTGCGATAAGACGAGCTGCGTCCCGTACTCTTCGTACGCTTCCGCCATCCGTTTTTTAATAAACGTTAAAAGTTTGCTTCCGTCGTCGAACCGTTCGATCTGATCGGGCGCAAAATTGGTGAAGAGGACGAGCTTTGGCTGTAATGTATGAAGGAGATTGGGCATGTAGCCTTCGTCGACTTCCAAAACAGCAATACGCCCCCGGCCACGGCAGAGCGCTGTCACGAGACCGGCAGGGAGATTGGCCCCTTCTGCATTGGTGATAACGAAACGATCGCGCGCTTTCACCATCGACGCCAAAAGGTGGGTGGTCGTCGTTTTGCCATTTGTTCCGGTTACGACCACCACGTCCTTCCCCCGCCGACAGAAGGACATCACATCCGGATCTAAGGCGAGTCCTACGGCGCCAGGAAAAGCCGAAGCGGGGCGACGAAAAACATGCTTACCAACGATGTACAGACCGCGCACCAGGGCGGCCGTAGCAAGAGATCGCAAGGCGATCATCAGCGTCGACCCCTTTTTGTATTGAAGGATGAACATCATAAGATGTTCTGAAAAAAATTGCTTCTCTGAAGAAAAACGAAGAAAAACGCGACGAAAGACAGAACGTGACGCAGTTCGCCTTCATCATACGCATTTCAACAGACAGAAGCAAGCGTTAAATTATGCATTTTCTTTTATTGTTTTAAAGTGACCGTTCATTCAAAGCAATAGTTCGTTCAATGCGATCGTTCGTCCAAAGGATCAGAAAACTGACGGTGAAGACGCCAGGCGTCGAGGCTTTCAAAGGTATAACCCTGCCGTCGTGCTTCATCGATGATCATGCCCAACGCTAAAGCATTGTCTTTGGATACGCTGTGGAGAAGTATGACCGCTCCCGGATGAAACTGCCCGACGACCTGGCGGAAGGCATAATCCTTTCCCCGGTTTACGTCACGCTCCCAGTCTTTATAGGCGATCGACCAGAAAATCGTTTCCATCCCCATGTCGCGCACAATCTTTAACAGCTGTTCATCAAAAATACCGCGTGGCGGTCGAAAATAGACGGTTTCTTTTTGACCCGTTATACGCGAGACGGCTGCACTCACCTTTTCGATCTCCTCGCGAATACGTTCCGCGCTTAAAGTCGACATGTCCGGATGGGACCAGGAGTGATTGCCGATAATATGTCCTTCCCGTACCATGCGTTTTAGAAGTTCCGGTTGATCTTCAACATAATGTCCGGTTACAAAAAATGTGGCGGGCACTTTTTTCTCTTTCAGAACATCGAGAATGGCTGGTGTATAGCCGTTTTCATAGCCGTTATCGAAAGTGAGGTAAAGGACTTTTTTGCCGCGTCCGTCATAAAAGAGCGCGTCATATGTGCGCACGAGGTGGCCGTACCCTTCTTCATCGATTGACGGCAGCTTACCGTCCTTCGCTTTTTTAAATCCCCAGTGATACGCCTGATCTTTCGCTTCTACCGGAACCATACCCATGGTCGCTCCCAGCACGAGAAGGAAAACAGCCATGATGAGCAAGCGTTTCATGTCGACACCTCCTGTCTTAGCATACCCACATCCTTTAATTCAATCGGCAAACAGATGTTTACATGCGGGAAATAAACATGGTATGATATGTAAAAAAGGGGGTGACATCATTGCCCCAGACAATCGTTGCGCTTAGCAAACGACAGCTCGATATACTACAGGCGATCTACGAAAGCATGGAAGAACAGGGCTACCCTCCGTCCGTTCGCGAAATATGTGCGCTCGCCCACATCCCTTCCACCTCGACGGCGCATAACGAGCTGAAAAAGTTAAACAAATCGGGGTTCATTCACCTCGAACAGGAGAAAACAAGAGCACTACGCTTAACGGAAAAAGGTCTTCAGGCCCTCCGCGAAGAAGGGCTGTTGATGAGTGGCCGTGGGCATCATCCACTTTTTGATGAACGGAATGCGCCGCACATCATGGAGCGATCCAAAGTGCGCTATGCGCCGATTGTTGGAAAAGTAACTGCAGGCGTACCGATTACCGCCGTGGAACATATTGAAGATTATTATCCATTGCCCGAACACACCTTTTCCGGGGGAGATATTTTTCTCCTGCGCGTCGAAGGGGACAGCATGATCGGGGCCGCCATTTTAGAAGGCGATCTCGTCCTCGTCCGCAAGCAGCCGTCTGCCGAACAGGGCGATATCGTCGTGGCGATGACACCCGACGGTGAGGCGACGGTCAAACGATTGTACTGGCGTGAGCGAACATTTCACCTCGTAGCCGAAAACCCTGCCTATCCGACGCTCATCCTCCCCGAGGTGACCATCTTAGGCAAAGTGATCGGTCTCATCCGTGATTACGAACAGGTCGTGCTCTAGGTAAAAAAACGTCTAAAACATTAAAAAAGGAGGCACCGTGCGCCTCCTTTTTTAATGTCAATCTATCTATATTATTTCGATTGGCTTTATGATATAGCTCCTTCATATTATATCGATTTATTCCTTTATACCGATCCATCCATACGATATCCATATAGTTCGTATTTATACAGTTGCCTCCCTGAACTGTTCCGCGTCTCGATGCTTTTATGAATCTGGTTCGTCGAGCATCATAGAGAGCGCTTCGGTGAGCGCCTGCTTGATGTGCGAGCGGGTAAGTCCCCCTTGAATATAAGCGCGGTAAGGCGGACGGAGCGGTCCATCGGCGGTAAGTTCCAGCGATCCCCCCTGAACGAAGGTTCCCGCGGCCATGATCACCGGATCCGTATAACCCGGCATCTCCCCCGGCACAGGGGTCACATGCGCATCGATCGGGGACGCTTTTTGAATGCCTTGAATAAAACGAATCATCGCCCCTGCTTCCTGAAACTCGACGGCCTGAATGAGATCGGTACGGGGGGTAAGCGGAAGCGGGTCCGTATGATAGCCGAGTGCGGAAAGCGCCAGTGCCGTAAGCTCCGCGCCTTTCTTCGCTTCGGCGACGACGTGCGGGGCGAGAAAAAACCCTTGATAAAGATCTAGCCAGCCGCCTGGGTGCGCCCCCGCCTCGCCCCCCAGACCCGGTGCGCTCAAGCGGTGGGCAGCGCGTTCTACGGCTTCTTTTTTACCAAGGATATAACCCCCGCTTTTGGCAAGGCCGCCGCCAGGATTTTTGATGAGAGAGCCGGCGATGACATCAACACCCAGTTCTGTCGGCTCCACGTCTTCTACAAATTCGCCGTAACAGTTATCGACAAACGTCCAGATATCTCCGCGTTTCTTTTTAACCGCTTGCGCCACCAGAGCGATCTCCCGCACAAAAAGCGACGGGCGCGCTTCATAGCCCCGGGAACGTTGAAAATAAAGGACGCGCGTGTTGGGGCGCAGCGCCGCCATCACGCCGGTTAGGTCGATGCTGCCGTCTTCTTTCAAGGGGACGAGGCGTACAGAGATGCCCCATTCCTGCAGATGGCCGTAGGCAGCCTCCCTGTTTGTTGCGACTATTTTTGCGGGAGCGAGCCCGAGAACCGTCTGCAATGTATCGTACGGCATACCGGTGGCGATCAACAGTTCATCGCCCGGGCGCAACAGCGCAAATAAGCCGACCGTGAGCGTATGCGTCCCGGATACAAAATGCTGTCGCACGAGCGCCATCTCGCCCCCCCACACCGCAGCATAGACGTTTTCTAGGGTCTCCCGTCCGAGGTCGTGGTACCCGTAGCCGGTGGAAGGGTTAAAATGGATGTTCATCACCCGATGGCGACGAAACGCAGATAAAATCCGTTCGGTATGGTGTTCTTCCAGAGATTCGATCGAACGGTACAGTGGATAGAGCGCATCTTCCAAATGCGTTAAAAACTGCCGGATTGCTGCGCGTCTAGTGTTCGTATAAAGCGCCTGAAAACCTAGCCTGCGCGCCTTCGCCTGACGAAAAAGACGCGACCGTATTTCATCCAGCGTGGCCTGTGAAAGACGTGCCCCTTCTTGACCTATTCCCTCTATCCCCTCTTGCGATACTTGCGTCATACGCGATGGCGCCAGATGTTTCATGAGCTCTGTGATGTCTTCCAGATAAAAAAAATCGGGAATTGTTTGGATCATCCGTTGCAAGAGACATGCCTCACTTCTCGCGATGTGTTCTCTCGTATCATTTTGGAGCATGATCGTTCAGCTTTCAGCGCTAAAATCTTCGGCCTTAAGCGTCATCAAGGTCTCCCGTGAAAGCGCGGGACTTTTGACCGTGCGCACGGCATGACGGCGAATGGCGCGTTCGACGACGTTGCGAACAAAACGCGCATTGCTAAACGGTCGCGTGCCCGTCTGTATTTCCTGACGCAGAATTTCCGAAAGCTTGATGCGTGCCGAGCGATCCAGGCGATACTCCTGCACTTCACTCATCCGCTCGGCAATATCCAAAAGTTCTTCCAGCTGATAATCGGGAAAGGTAAGGATGATGGGAAAACGCGATGGAAGCCCGGGGTTGGTTCGTAAAAACATGTTCATCTCCGTTTCATAACCGGCGAGGATGAGGATAAACCGATGACGCAAATCTTCCATACTTTTTACCAGTGTATCAATGGCCTCCCGTCCAAAATCTTTCTCGCCACCGCGGGTTAAGGCATACGCTTCATCAATAAATAGAATACCGCCTTCCGCGCGGCGAATCAACTCTCGCGTTCGTTGGGCAGTATGCCCGATGTATTCGCCGACCAGATCAGCGCGTTCCACTTCTACGAGATGCCCGCGAGAGAGCACACCCAGGGCGTGAAAAAGTCTGCCCATCAGGCGGGCGACCGTCGTCTTGCCCGTTCCGGGATTGCCGCAAAAAATCATGTGATACGAATGTTCACTTTCTTTGAGTCCGAATGCTCGGCGCCGGTTTTGAATGACGATGGTGGCAAACCATTCATAGATCATTTCTTTAAGCGATCTGAGTGCGACCAGCCGGTCGAGCTCTTCCGCCACCTCAATCAAAATGTCCCGCGCGATTATGTCCGGATAGAGATCGATGACTTCTAGGAATTGTTCTTTTATGGCTTCTGAAGGAAACGTTTTTTTTGCATGTTGAATGAGGACAGACAGCTGCGATGCACTAGTTTGCTGGACCCGACGCAAGACGCATTCCTCCTTGATCCACCAAAATGGGCGAAAGCCCACGCCGATGCTTTTACCATATGCCGTATAAGATGAATCGGTGCATCCTTAACCGCTGATCGGACCATTCGGTTTTGGGTTGGAGCACGGCTTTTGTTATAGTTGGTGCGTCTTGGGCTTGAACGACTCTTTCCAGCATACCCTTACGTTACTCTTCCGGCCAGTGAATCCAGCGTTTTAAATATCCCTGTTCATACAGAGCTTTGATTAAAACAACGATGATCGGGGCGGCAATAAAGCCCGCCACACCGAATAAGGACATAGAGATGACGATCGCAGATAACATCGTAAAGGGGGATACCCCGAGCGAATCACCGCTTATACGCGGCTCGACGATTTGCCGGACGACGATGACCAAAATATACAGTCCTAAGATCCACCAGCCGAGCGAGTAATCTCCAACGATAAAAAGATACGCTATCCACGGCCAGAACACGGTTGATATACCGAGGACTGGCAGAAGATCGGCGACAAAGGAAAGAAGGGCGATCGTAAAGGCATTAGGAACTTTTAAGAAGAGTAGCCCGATGAAAATAATGGTTGCGGTGATCGAGACGATCTTCAGCTGTGCATTGACGTAGCGGATCAAACCTGTTAAAACATGCTCTTTGAGAAATAGAAATCCACGTTGAAACGTACGGGGCGAATGCTCGCGCAAAAAGGCGGTGAGACGATCATATTCAATACTTAAGAAAAAGGCCAGAACAACAGCCAGACCCCAGTTTACGACCCACGAGGTGACAGCCGTAGGCACACCTTTGGTTAAATCAAACAGCGAACGCAAAAAACCTTTCAACACATTCGTCAGCTGATCGATAAGCTGACCAGTATATTTTTGAAATTCTTGAATATACTCTGGTGGAATCTGCGCCAGTCGCTTTTGCCAGACCGTTGCCTGCATGTTAGCCTGATCCTGTAAAAACTTCATATACTCCGGTAATGTTTGTGCAAAATATGTTAGTTCCTTCGTTAAAATAACAGCGAGCAAAATGAGAATCGACGTTAAGATGAGCACCAAACCGATCACCACAATGGTTGTGGCCAGCGCCCGGCCGATACGTCTTCTGGTAAGCACCCGTACAAAAGGATGAATCAACATATACAGGAATAAGGCATAAAAAATGGGTCGGGCAATTTGAAATAAAAAGCTAAACACATAGAGCAGTGCATAGACGGTAAAAATTAAAAGTCCAATATCAAAAATCGTTCGTGCATATCGCTTGTAATACTCAAACAAAAACGCAGCCTCCTTCCTATGTAGGTGCCTTTTGATCATACACGCGAACTCAACGCATCAGCTTACGCGATTTCCGATTCCATATGAACGCCTGTTGAGTGAACCCATTGTAGCAATTTATTCCGTAAAAAACAATGATCCGCGATCGCCGCTCAAAAAAGATGGGCATGCAACCGACTTCGCTTTAAAACGTTAAGTTATGTATAATAGTATGTAGAAATAAACGCAGTCAGACCGCCATGCCCTGTGCTTTTAAATAGACATGACGGCCTGAACGAATGAACGCCACTGCTTATTTTTGCATATTGTTCAATGCTTCTTCAACAAAACCGCCGTCTTGCTTTGCATTTTGGGACTTATTGGACCTCGTGACCGAATCTTTTTTCACTGCATTGTTTGTCTTAGGCAGAAGCTCTTCCGCCATTTCCGTCATGTTGTTCGCCTGCTGACCGACCCAGCGCCCGGCTTGTTCCACCATGTTTTGCCCCTGTCTGACGAGCTTGTCTCCACCCATCTCCCGGATAAGCGCACCTGTTAGAAGTCCGAGTCCGGCGCCTAAGAAAAAGGCACCCCAGTCGTTGTCGTTGCGACCCACTTGCGTCCCCTCCTTTCCGGGTTCACACGTAGTGTACACGAAAACATGAGGCGTTATGTTCGGAAATCAATGCCACAACATTTCGGACATGCATGGATGGCGTAACGCATGCATGGATGGCGTAACGTATGTAAGGAGATAGGAATCATATGCCGGAAAAGGAGCCAACTCACATGACGTATCAAAAAATTGTCTCTTCCCTTGTGCGTCCACTCATCCTGGGCATATGGCTCATCATCATCACAGCCTGCGGCTCAGCCAATGCCACACGAGACATTGAGCATCATACAAAACAGACGGAAGGCGCAGAAAATGTTCATCCATCTGCTGATGATGTCAACAAACCGTCTGAAAAATTGCCGATACCGGGCTCGGCTAACCCTTTAGCAGAAGACCCACATATAAAAAACAAAGATACATCAACGGAACATGAAGTTAATCCCGATGCTTCTTATGCTGTCTCGTCCAAAAATTATATGCTCATGCCTATAAACGACAATAGCGATAAAAACGTCATCTTGATCACCGTCGATGACGCACCGCAAGGCGAAAGCACGGAAAAACTGTTAGACCTGTTTGATACGTATCATGTGAAGGCTATCTGGTTTTTAAACGGTATTTATGCCATAAAGCATCCAGAACTCGTAAAAGAGATTCACGACCATGGGCATATCATCGGTAATCATAGCTGGTCGCATCCGTATCTTAAAAAGTTGAGTGAAACTGAGACAAAGGAAGAAATCATCAAGTTAAACGACTGGATTGAACAGACGATCGGTGAACGCCCGAAGTATTTTCGCCCGCCGTTCGGACAAATGACCGATGCAGCGCGAGCAGTTCTTGCCAAAGAAAACATGCAGATGATGAACTGGACCTGGGGATCGCTCGACTGGGAACTGAAAAGCGCCGATAAAATCAGCGAAAATGTGCTAAACCACGCCACTCCCGGTACAAATTATCTTTTTCACGATAAAAACATTACCGTCGAAGCGATGAAAAAAATCTTACCTGCTTTACAAGAACGCGGTTTCCATTTTGCCGTACCGACGGAAGTCCGCCCGGAAACACATGCGCATGAAGGCTCAAACGGGTGACCGAACGGTTCATCAAAAACGTCGTATGCGAAAACCGAAGTGTTTCGCATCTCTATCCTCAAACCATCGTGAAACACTGCTTAAAATGATGAAACTCCAAAGCAAAACGAGCCACACGCTTCCCCATGCGCGGTAACTGGAGAGCATCGCATAAACTAACCCGACGCTTAAAAACGCTCCAAACCAAAGGTGGAACGTCTGGGGGCTTTTTATATAATGCCACACCCGACGGATGAGGTCGATTTGCCAGTATGTTAAAAGCACAAGCGATATGGCCCAGAATATAAAGCGCCAAGGATCGTACAGGATGTAACTCCACCAGTCACCGTCTTCCTTTAAAACCGGCAAATACTGCCCTAACTTAGCGCTTTCTACAGAAAGCGGCAATAATACGTAAACCACAAGCAGCCATCTAATACTATCCCAGATCATACCTCATCCCCCTACGATCATCATAATAAGATGAGGTACATCGTATGCCTTACGGTGAGGATGTTCGTGCGGGTAGTTTGAGCTCTTGCCCGACATAAATCGTGTTATCTTTTAAGCCGTTTGCAGCGCGAATCGTCTCAATCGATGCTTTGTTCCCGTATGTCTTCATAGCGATGCGGTACAGCGTATCGCCCGGCTGGACGGTATAGATGCGTTCGCCCGAAACTGTATCGTGTTCAACGTGCGTGGGCAAGGACTCTTCAGGTCCTTCAGACTTTGGTAAGGTCGAAGGCGTTGGTGAAAGCGTAGCATCGCCCCTGGACGGTTGCTCAGTCTGACCGTCACCGGTATTTTTTTCAGGCACTTGAGTATCGTCTGTTTTGGTCAGAGTCGAATCGTTTGGTTTTGTTTGTGTTGTATCATTGTGTGAAGCCGTTGAGGGTACGGGCGCACCCGGTGATGTCGGTTGCATGAAGTGTTGCGTTTGGGGTGTATTGAGTGGTGCTATCGGTTCTCTGTTGGGGTTCCATATAAAATAAACAATAATGACAAAAATCGCGGCAATCAGCATAAATGCCAGCAAGGAAGAAAACACCGGTCGATCCAAAAGCCCCGGACGTTTTGTCGCGTTTTTTTGATTTACTTGAGACGCTTTTTTGTACAGTCCGTAGCCCCATCGGCGCTTTTTCGGCGACCGCGTGCGAAGTGGAAGGGGTCGTTCGACAGTTAGCGGAGGAACCCAAGGCTTATCGAGTGAATCGTCACCCCTTCTGGCAACATATGTTTCATTAATACTCACGATTTTGGACGAAGCGTGTACATTTTCTGATGACGAGATTCGATGTTGTCCATCCATGGCGAAGGGCACACCTCCTACTCGTATCATACAATGTTTTCCAAGAAACTTCCAGCATTTGCATCACTCAGGCGATCTGTTATAATATAACTGTTTGAATTTCTCGCTTAAGCTTCTTAAGTCCGACCACCACAGGAGGTATCAAAGATGGGCGTGCGAATTGTCGACGCTTTTATCGAAATCCCCAAAGGCAGCTCGAACAAATATGAATATGACAAAGAAAAGAAACGCTTTGTCCTCGACCGTGTGCTGTATTCTCCGATGTTTTATCCGGCAGATTACGGGTTTATCGAAGATACGCTGGCATTAGATGGTGATCCGCTCGATATTCTTGTGCTGACAACGTACCCCACCTTTCCCGGATGCGTCATCGAAAGCCGTGTTATCGGTGCACTGATCATGAGTGACGACAAAGGCGAAGATGAAAAACTGCTCGGCGTTCCGGTCGGTGACCCGCGCTTTGCGACTGTTCAATCGATCGACGATCTCCCTCCGCATACATTGAAAGAAATCGCTCATTTCTTCCAGGTATATAAAGATCTGGAAAACAAGAAGACGGACATTAAAGGCTGGGTCGGCCCAGATCAGGCTGCAGAGCTTATCGATAGCTGCCTGGCTCGTTATCGTGAAGGCGTACGGCAAATCTGAGCAGCGAGCGTTTGTACACATATTCATATAAAACGCATAACATATTAAAAATAAATTATTAAAAAAGGACGGTTGATGACCGTCCTTTTTACTTGCCTGCCCCCGCATTTGGGACAAGTTTGGAAAGTGGAGTGGGCGGGGATGCGATGATTTTAGAGAAACGTTGTCCTGTATTAAACGCATGGTTCAGGCAAAAATAATTTGCAAAATGATAGCCAGAATACCGATCCCCATGAAAAAGCTGAATGATACAAGGAAGCCTATGACGGCGTCCAGAAGATCGTTTTCTTTTTCAACAGGAATGTGACGTTCGGACATTTGTACGCACGCTCCCTTCTTTGATATGTCTCCAAAATCACATAGGTCATTTGCCTAGATTGTATCATACGGATTCACAA
>PEBX01000111.1 GCA_003050645.1 Candidatus Carbonibacillus altaicus | reverse complement strand
CTTCCGACAATTGCTTTACCAGATGGTTGAACATGCTGTCGATCAACGCCTCGTATTCCATGAGCGCTTTCAAAAACCGCGTGTACACCCATGACGGCGGCACCTGACTCTAGAAGCCGCACATCTCCCGCAGTTGTCCGTTTCGCGCAAGTTCCCGCCGCAGTTTCTCCACGCTGTCATGCTGAAACACGATCCCCGCCAATACCGAATTCCACATGGCTCGAATCGGGTAATCATCCCGACCTTTTCCGCGTTTTCGTTCGAGCGCAACCATCAATTCTTCATCCATCATGTAATCCAGCACCAGACGCAGACGCTCTAAATCGCCGAGAGTTTGAATTTCATTCCGTGTCAATTCAAACAAAAATGTTACGGAAGAAAAATAGTTCACTCGTATAATTTTGTTACCAAGAGGAAAAAGTTAGATAGCCCCCTCTTGGCGATTATGGCGAGCGGACGGAACAGGTTGAGCAAGTAAGGACTTTAATTGAGTGAGTCTTTTGCAAAACATCCATTTTTACATGATGAAAAGACGGGTTTACAATTAACTTGACCAGTTCAATGAGGATAACGAGTAGCCAAGTGTTAAATATCGTCCCGTTTTGAGCGATAAGACCCAAAAAGGGCATACGTGTCCCTTGTCGCTGTCGAGCGATTTTTTATCAGGGACTTTTTTGTTGAAATGTTAAGCGGCTTGCCCCTTTTCGGCTTTATTTAGAAAGTGCGCCGCTAAACGACTGAGCAAAATCGCTGTACAAGAAAGATACTGTGCTGTGACCACCTTTTTCATTCCGCGCACCGTGAGGTCATTGGCTCCCAACCTTTCTTTTCAGGTCCTGAATATGCAACTTTGAAGTGGGTGGGATCGTTAGTAGATAGTGTTTCGACAACCTATAGGCTCAGATTGTACGTTGGGGAAACCAAATATTATTCTGATGCTAACTACTAAATATTTTTAGGAGGAAAAGTTGGGATATAGGAACTGTTATATTTGTCAATACCGAAATAGAATTCCCCAAAAATAACGGTTGAATTTTCCTCATTAGGGGCTATATTAGCCCCCCTAGGGGGCAGGAAAAGGAATCATATGTTATTCTCCTTGCTCGTTTTGTTTATCGAGTTTAAAGAATCCGGCTTTCTTTTTCTCTTTAATCCTGTAACTCTCCCCTTTACTATTAATCGTACTGGATAGGATTTATTTGAGAAGAGAATTGAGCCCTTTTCATACCGTTCCGATACGATATGGAAGAAGAAGTGGGCTGCCTCGTCCTCCATTTTACGATAGCCGATTTCATCGATGATGAGTAGGTGCGGCTTCGTATACATCTTCATCTTCTTTCGGATTGTGTTATTTCGATCGGCGATTTATAGTGTCTGCACAAGATCATGAGCGGTCGTGAAATAAACCGTGTATCGTTCGGAGATCGCCTTTTAATGCAAGCGCCACTGACAAGTGGGTCTTTCCGACTCCGGGCGGGCCTAAAAATATGACATTCTCTTTATGTTCGATGAAGCTTCTTTTTCGTTCCGTTCCAATCTACAGTAACCTCTCCCCAATCGACTTGCGCTTGTTTCCCGGGTGGAGTCTCAAAGCGTACCGTTGCCAATGCTTGTACTTGTGGTCGTAGAGGCTGCATAAAATCTCGCAAAATAGTAGGGCCGCCCTGATACCCCCTCTCACGAATTTCTTCAAGAAGGACAACCGCATTCAAACATCCTTCGTTCATACGCTCACGAATGTAGTCCTTGAATGGCTCTAATTTCCCGGGTCCCTTTTTCTGGCGATGGTATCCATCAGGCACTCCTTCCTTAAGCCATTTCCGGATTGTTTTTCGGTCCCTCCCCAGCCTTAGCAATTTGTTGAATGCTCATGCCTTTCTTTCTCATTTCATGAATCATGTAATACTCCCCATTGGAAGCCTAGATTTCTCTCCCTTCTGGGAGAGATTGTCCCCTACTTGTGGGGAATTTTCAACCGGTTATGTTATATTGGGGATTTATCACCGATTTCTACATCCTTATATAAAAATATAATATTACCTCGAATATAGTAATATATTTATTTATATTTTATTTTTTTCTGTCAATTGTCAGTGAAAATGTCACCTTAACTGTTCTGTGAAAATGTCATATACTCTGGCCGGGATTTGTTGATTATCGGGAAACGTCGTACATCCGTCGCTGTCTGTCCGGCCAATTCCTGCTCCAGCGTCAACGTCTCCTTGGGGGAACGGAAGATCGTATGGCGATCGCTGTATATCCCTAGAGGGATGCCGTATTGCTGGATGGCCTCATTCATGGCGGAAAAATACCCCTCACGCGTTTCCGTGGGGCGAAAGAGAGCACCCACGACCATGCCGGTGGCATCATCAATGATCCCGTGCAGGGTGAGTTCGCCGCCACGGTCTTCTAGCCAGGCGTAAGGGCTGGCATCGATCTCAAAGCATTCCGGCTTGCGGTTTACGGTCACGGGGCTGATGCGCTTTGACGCGTCTTCGTTGTCTGACCTCTTGATCCCTTGGCTAAGCAGAATCCGTCGTATAGACGATACGCTCAAACTCAGCGATTCATGTTCCTCCAGCAATTCGAAAAAAGTGGCAGTTGTTGCTGCTGTCATACTTCGTCCGGTATAGCTCAGCAACCATCTTCTTAACATCATCAGAGATGGTGTGTGCAGGTTTGCGGCCTCGGTTTTTATGGGCAAATCCCTCAGCTCCTTCCGTGATATATGTTTTTTTGAGGCGCAAAACCTGGCGTGTGGAAAGATGCAGTAACTCAGCGGCTTCAGCGACCTTGATATGCCCGGCAACAAGCTTTTCGATAACCAATACTTTTTTCAGTTCCGCTTTTGTCAATGTAATCTTCTCCTGTCCCATAGTGACATTTTCTCTGAACAGTTATGACATGACAATATCACAGAACAACAACAGGATCAATTTCTTGATTGACAATAAAGGTCTATTGTTATAGACTTGCAGTGAGGTCTATTGCAATAAACCTAAGGGGATGTTTGAATGGAAAAATATAAGCTATATGATGCGGAGTATAAGTTCGTCAGCCTGATCTGGGACAACGAGCCGATCAATTCCACCGATCTTGTGAGGTTATGTGCCAACAAACTGGGCTGGAAAAAATCTACCACTTACACCGTATTAAAAAAGCTTTGCGAACGCGGTATTCTGGAAAACAGGGATGCGACCGTCACTGCGCTTGTTAAACGCGAGGATGTACAGAGATATGAAAGCAGAGCCATGCTGGAAAAAGCCTTTGACGGGTCGTTGCCCAAATTCCTGACCGCCTTCCTTAGCGATCGCGAACTTTCCGAACAGGAAGCCGAGGAATTGAAGCGGATTATTGAGGAGGCGGTAAAATGAATAGCTTGCAAAATTTATTCACAACTATTTTAAACATGAGCCTCACTGCGTCCTTTGTGACTCTTGGTGTGATTCTTGTCCGCTTGCTGCTTAGGAAAGCACCAAAGGTATTTTCATATGTTTTATGGGCTGCCGTATTTTTCCGACTCCTCTGCCCATTCTCTTTCACTTCGGAATTGAGCATTTTAACGTTGTTGTACAACCCACAATTTGCGGATGTGGGGAAATATGTGCCTCATCCGGTTGACTTCCCGCAAACAGACGCGATCGAGCCAGGGATGGGCAGTGCCGAAAATGCGGCGACCACCTCTTTGTTCCAAGCTGTCCCGGCCGCAAGTGTTCATCCCATGCAGATATGGATGACCGTTTTGAGCTTCATCTGGATCGCAGGAGTGATTGTGTTCCTTCTTTACAGCATGATATCTTATCTAAAAATCAAGAGAAAGCTTCAAACCGCGACGCTTGTGGAAGGGAATCTCTTTGAAACCGATGCCGTCGACACGGCCTTCGTCTTCGGCTTTGTCCGCCCGAAAATCTATGTCCCTGTGAATATTGGAAATACCGATCTTTCTTACATATTGGAGCACGAGCGCACGCATATCCGTAGGCGCGATTATCTCATTAAGCCGCTTGCCTTTCTTGCTCTGATTCTTCACTGGTTTAATCCGCTTGTATGGTTATCCTTTGTGCTTATGAGTCGGGATATGGAGATGTCCTGCGACGAAAGCGTACTACGTAAACTGGGTGACGGCGCAAAGGGCGGTTACTCCAACTCTCTGCTATCGCTCTCCATAAAAAGGTCAGGTCTTCTCTCGTCCAATGCGTTGGCCTTTGGTGAGAACCATGTGAGAGCAAGGATAAAAAATGTCCTCAGTTATAAGAAACCTGCATTTTTGTTGATGATTCTTGCGGTGGCTATCACTACCGTAGTCATTGTTGCGTTTATAGCCAATCCGAAAACTGAGCCTACCGACACTCCGACAACGGAGACAAATGCGTTCGGTGACGGATCAGACCAAAAAAATGAAGAACAGAAAGTCCTAGCTTTGGTAGAAGCCTTCGGGAAGACGCTCCAGAAGGTCTCCCTCACCGCCCCCAAGGATTTGGTAGCTACAAGCATTGAAAAGAATTACAGCCAATATGTGACACCCGAGTTGCTGCAAAAATGGAAAGATGATCCACAAAGCGCCCCCGGCCGCGAGGTTTCCAGTCCATGGCCTGACCGTATCGTTATTTTGAGGACGGAAATGAGCGATATGAACCAATATACGGTTTATGGAGAAATCATCGAGCTCACAAGCGTTGAGCTTGCTAACGGTGGAGTTGCCGCTAAGCGCCCGGTCACGGTTGCGGTCCAGAAAGTAAACGACCGCTGGTTGATCAGCGGCGTGACCATCGGTGGATATGCTAAGCAAAGCCCCGTGGTTTATAAAAATACGCGGTATGGCTTCTACTTCTACCTGCCGGAGAGCTGGAAAGGTTATTCTATCGTTGAGGAACAATGGGAGGGTACGAGCAGCGGAGAGAGGATTGAAACCGGCCCACAGCTTTTGATACGGCATCCGAACTGGACTCAGAAGAACCAGCGCCAAGACATCCCCATTATGGTTTTCACGCATGAGCAGTGGAATGCTTTGCAGAATGGAGATTTTTCCGTAAGTGCAGCGCCCATCGGTCCGAGTAAACTGGGAAGCAATTCCGTATACGTCTTTGCGCTGCCGGCCCGCTACAATGATGCCTTTCAGGCGGGCTTTGAAGAAGTGGAGGAAATTCTGAAGGATCATCCCCTTTGGCCAATGGAGCCCAAATGACGATGATCTAGGTTTCCGGTACAACGATAACAGATGTCAGTCAATCGCAACTGACGTTTTTCTTTTTTAATGGAAGCTTTAAACGATTACGGATACAATGTGAGTAAAATGTTTGTGGGAAAAATCCCAAAAAATATAGAAAGAGGATCTCTTTCCTAGTATCATTGAAAGTGACCAAACCCCAATGAAAGGAGAAGAGATCCTCATGAATGATTTTTCATGGAAAAGAGAAAACCGATGAGTCCCTACCTGGAAGAATGGGCGATACGCCTCGCGGCGGAAGGAACATCCTATCGTAAAGCAGCTAATTTTCTCGAAGAATGGTTTGGGAAGCCTTTTTAGCCTATGACGGAGAAAAGATCATCCAAATCGTAGAGCATCTAACCGTCGAGTACACCGACCGAAGAGCCAAACAAAAATGGGAACGTTTTGTGACCTACATTCAAAACAACGCGAAATACCATCGAGACTACCGGAACCTACTCAAAGCCCTAGGTAAAGAGACATCTACCTACCAACCCATGGGCGGATCGGAAGCGACCATGCGGTTATTCGCGCGGAGGATCAAAAGCGGAGGATACAGCTCACGTATCCCAGGTGTTGAGTCCATGATCCAAGTTCTCATCTCCCTTAAGACCACGGGGCGAATTCCAGGAGAAAGGGGTACAAGGATCGATGACATCAAACAGATCGAACAGAACCGAAAAGCGCATGCCAAAGAACGGATTACGAGATCCGTTCAAAAGATCAAAGAAATGGGGAAAGGAGTGGTTCAAGGCGTACTCCCATATCTAGCGAATACATCGCGAACGCACCCCATGCACCAAGCCCTAAGAGGGCTTAAAGGGATATAAGGGCGATTGAAAGCATCCAGCATCGAAGGCAGCACAGCCTAACGTGCAAAGAGGTGGGTTCTCTTTTCCCTATTCGCAGAAGCCCTTGCTCGCCTGCCCCTGTCAAGGGCGGCATTGCCGTCGCGAAGCGATCATGTGAGTAAAATGTTTGTGGGAAAAATTCCAAAAAATATAGAAAGTGGATCTCTTTCCTAGTATCATTGAAAGTGACCAAACCTCAATGAAAGGAGAAGAGATCCTCATGAGCTATTTGCGATGTACCTTATTTGTGATCGGTGGCTGCGAATCGAATAAGCAGTTGCAGGTGTTTTTAATCGATTTCACCACATCATCACGGCGGATGTCAGTGATCGCAGCGAATCCGGACCGTAAAAGGGCATACGAATCCCGTTATCCACAAAATCCGTTTTGTGGATGGGCGTTTTGGCGAGTGATCCGGATGTGGATATCTTCTTACGCCACCAGGCTTCTCATCTTCTCTGCCTGGTTTT
>PEBX01000110.1 GCA_003050645.1 Candidatus Carbonibacillus altaicus | reverse complement strand
ACAATGGCCCTTATCGTTGAAACAGGTGGGAGAAAAAGTCCCAGATCCTCTCCAGGAAGGAACGCTGTTTTTCATGCGGTTGCGAAGCGGACGTTGATGGCGGCACTTGGCCATCCTGAGTAGGTTTTTCATGGGGTTGTTGAATCGCTTCACTCTTCAAGATGAAGCGCACGTCGCCTTCGGCCCCGTCGGGTTTGCCGATGAAGGTATCATAAGCGGCGGCTAAGGTTTTGAGGGTCTCCATCTTGGCCTGGGCTTCATTCAATTGTCCCAAGCCCGGCCGAAGTTCGCGACCCATCGTCTCCGTCCCGCTGGAGAGACTGCGGACGGCCGCTGCGAGTTGATCTGCACCGCTTGCCGCTTGATCAGCGGCGCCCGCGAGCTTGGTTGCGCCTTCCCGAGAGGCGTGGAGGCCATCCTGGAGCGTTTTGTAGCTTGGAAATGGCTGCCCTTTTAGCGTTCCGCCTTGCTTAAGAAGCGTGAGCGCCTCTTTTTCTCCTTGCAATCCCTGAAGGAGCGTGTCCAAAGACGACTGAAGCTCAGGGTTTTCGAACGATGCCGTTTTGGCTTTAAGCCCCTGCGCCAGGGCGATAAGCTGTTCGTGGGAGGAGAGAAGCTCGTTGAGCACGGCGGCGTGCGCGTCGCTCACGCTTTCCAGCTGTTTCAATCCTTCCGCGAGCTCAGTCAAACCGGATTTCATTTGCCGGATGCCGGCGGGAAGCTGCGCGGCACCCCGATCCAGTTCGGCGAGGGCCGAGGCGAGATTGTCAATTCCCTCCGCGAGTTTTTCCATCTGCGTCAGGTCCACCGGCATCGTCGGCATCGGCGGAATCCCGGGGATTAAGGTGATGGTGATCGGATCGAGTTCAATGTTGTCCCCGCTCATCTCCACGGTGACGGTTGCCTCGGGGTCGGGCACGACCATCCAGGTGGCGCTCATCGTTTTCCCTGTCACGACCGTCATCGCCTCTCCGGTTTGCACGTCCCGAAAACGATCCACCGGAATATTGACATTCACCATGGCGAGAAACGGTGTATTCAAATCTTTTTCCGCAGTGCCCGCCCCACTTTTTTCATCGTCGGAGGGGAGGGACTGGGCCTCTTTGTGTTTGTTTTGAAGATGCACTTCGATTTTGACCCGACCGTCTTTTCCGGCGAGTTCTTTTGCCTCGACCGGTTGGCCGTTCAAGGTATAGGCGATGGCCACCTCGACCGGCAACGCTTTGGACGTTTCCCCGGAATAAAAGAGGTCATGTTCGCCGTCTACGTCGAGCGTCCAGACGATCGCGTCGTCCTGGACGCTCGGCACCTCCTGGCCGCTTAAGTTCGTAATGTTCTGGAGCGGACCGGCGTCTTTTACGGAGATTCGACCGTTCCCCTTGACGTGCAGCCAATCGACGACGATCGTTTTTTGGACGCTGCCGTCGGCGTTGAGGAGCGCATAGACTGTTTCATGATCAGTGACCGCCGTTTGACCTTCTTGCCCTTCGGCAAAGACGCCAGAGCCGGGGAGCATTCCTAGGGAGGTGGCGAGTAGGATCGATAGCCAGCGTTTCCAAGCGTTGCGGAATATTTTTTTCATCGTGTTTCGCTCCTTTCTTTCTTGGGTCGGTGCATCAGGACATGGGAGCCTGTGCCTTAGGATGATGTTTGGGCCAGCCGTTGGTTGTTCGGGCGATGAAACCGCTCAGGGTGAGCAGAACGGCCGGGAGCAAGAAAACGATCACAGTGAGCGAGATGAGGGCGCCGCGGGCGATCATGAAGGTGAGATCGCCGAGGAGCGAAATGTCGGTCGCCATCCAGATGCCGATGACCGCGGCAAACAAGGCCAGCGCGCTGCTCAGGATGGCACCGCCGCTGGCCGATACGGCGCGCGCCATTGCCGCTTTCGGGTCTTTCGTTTCTTGACGGGCGAGTTCTTCTTTAAAGCGGGTGACGAGTAAGATGGCGTAGTTGATCGTACTCCCCAGCTGGATGGCGCCGATGGCAAATGTGCCGATGAAGGGCATGGAACGGCCGAGGTAGAAGTCTAAGCCCAAGTTGAACAAAATAGCGAGCTCAATGCTACCGACCAGGATGATGGGCAAAGCGAGAGAACGAAAGGCGATGAGGATGATCAAAAAGATCGCGGCGATGGAGATCATGTCGACCCGTCGGCTGTCGTCTTCAACCGTGGTCACAAGATCGTTTTGGAGCACCGCCTGGCCCGTCAAGTAGGCGTGCCCCGCATAAGGACGGATGATGGTTTCCACCGCTTCGATCATCCGAGTCGTGCGCTCGTCGTACGCCCCGTACATCAGTTGGATCATGGACTGATTGTAACGGTCTTGGGCGAACATCGCTTTGATGTTTTCTGGGACAAACGCTTCTGGCACAGCAGGGTCGATCAGTGTATCATAGCCAAGCACGCGCTTTACGCCATCCAAGGACTCGATCTGTTTCACGATATGCGTGCGTTCCGCAGCGGATAGCGTATCGTCCATGATCAGAAAAGCCGATTCGGTCGAGGGAAAGACCCGCCGGATCGCATCCAGATTTTGGATGGCTGGAAGGTTCTGCGGCATGAGCCGGTCGATGTCGTAGACGACGTCCACCGAGGTATAACCGATCCAGGCGGGGATGAACAGAAGTAAAAAGAGTCCAAAGATCGGCTTGTGGTGGCGGACGATCCGCCGGGCCAGGGCCTCGAAACTGGGGACGAAGGTGCGGTGCTGAAAACGTTCGATCCATGGTTCGAAGATCAGGATCAGCGACGGGAGCAAGGTCAAAATCATCAGTACGCTGATGAATACGCCGCGGGCCATCGTCATTCCGAGATCGCCGCCGATCCCAAGCGCCATCGCTGTCATGGCTAAAAATCCGGCGATCGCCGTCGCCGCGCTGGTCAAGATCGCCTGTGCCGTGTGGCGGATGGCGTCGGCCATAGCGCTTTCTTTGTCTTTGGTCCGCCGCTCCTCGGCGTAGCGGTGGACGAGAAAGATGGAAAAATCCATGGTTACACCGAGCTGCAGCGCGCCAGCGACGGCGGCGGTGATGTAGGACATCGAGCCGCCCAGGTAGAACGAGAGACCGAGATTGAATACGATGGCGACGCTGATGGAAAGGATAATCAAAACGGGAAGGAGAAACGACGGCAGGGTGAGTCCGAGAAGCACAAGTGTGAAAAGGACGGCTGCCAGCGAATAGAAGGGCATTTCGCTTTCCAGCTGCGCCCTCAGCTCGGCAAGCATCGGCGGCGTACCGGCAAAGTAGGTGCCGGGACCTAAGACGGATTTGATTTCCCGTATCGCCTGATCGGTTTTGAGGGAGGCGGCTTCTTCTTGAAACTGGATTTGCATCAAGGTGCTGTCATCGGCATAGAACTGGTCGATGAGTTCCGTCGGCAAGAATTCTCGAGGGACGGTTACATCGGCCAAGTCGCTGGTCCAAGTGACGGCTTCGACGCCATCGATCTGTTCGAGGCGTTCTTTGAGCGCCTCCGCTTCGACGTTGCTTTTATTTTTGAGCATGAGGATGCCTGTACCGCCGTAACCGAAGGCCTGGTTCAGGATGTTCTGCCCTTGGACCGAAGGGAGACGCTCTGGAAGATAAGCCAAGATGTCGTAGTTGATGCGTGTATGGTTCATCCCGTACCCAGCCGGGATGAGAAAGAGCAAGGAGAGTATGACGATGAGGACTCTCTTTTTGACGACCCATCGGGCCATCACGTCCAGCATGTTTGACACCTGCCTGTCCGGTTTCTGGTTGTTTTCTCAAGTAAACCGAAAAAACCCAAAAATATGGCGGAAAAATATCCGCCTCCATGCTTCACTAAAGGTATGCTACTTACTATAAAGATATGCTTTTTTCACTAAAGGTATGCCTCGCGCAGAAAGTCGTCCAGTAAGCGGACCTCCTGCTCGGTCAGTTCGAACATCGACTGTACATACCGGCCGATGAGTTCGGCTATGGTAAGATCCAGATCGCGTCCTTCCGCTTGCGCGACGATGCCGAAAACTGTGCCGATGAGGAGCGCAAGGCGCGTTCTCCCGGCCGGCACATGGGAGAGGAGATTTTGGATCAGCGCTTCGGTTTTCCGGTCGAGCTGACGCAGATAGACGATAAGGAGCCCGAAGAACCACGCCCCGAAAGCGGCCTGCGATCCTGCGTGCATAAGCTCGTGCAGAAACGGTGGGACGATTTCGCGAAGGCCCTGGTTTTTGACACGACTCAGCGTCTCGAGGATTTTGGCTTTGACCTCGGGCCATTCGTTCTCCCAGGCTTTTTCTTTTTCGGTCCATTTTTGCTCAAAAAGCCGGATCGCTTTCAGGCTTGGGATAAAGACGACTTGGGAGCGGCCCACGGCACCAGGTGAGAGAACGTACTCGCGGATCAAATAGCCGAGTTTTTCCAGTTCTTTCACCATGTCGTACGCTGTCCATTTGCTCACGCCGATCGCTTTGGCCAGGGTTTCGTAGTGGACGGGGAGCTGTGTTTTGTGATAAAGTTCAATCACGTGGCGAAGGAATTCTTTGCGGCGTTCGGTTAAGAGCATCTTATTCCGCCTCCTGCTCCATATATGCTCATCATACCCAAAAAACCCAAAAAGTCAATACAAAGAAGTCGGGATAAGGCGCAAAACAGCCTTTGCTGCGGCCCGTGCGGCCTCTTTGGGTCGGTGCGGCTTAGCCCGAGTGAGCCACGCTTCATGAAACGTGGGATCGGCGAGTTTTTCCGCCCAGCGGACGAGCGCATGCTCATCGCCCGTTTCGGCTAGACCGAGGGAGACAAAGAGGCGGGCATTTTCTTCTTCCGGTCCCGGAAGCGCATGAACCAGAAACATCGGCACGCCGACCGCAAGAGCCTCAGCGAGGGTGACGCCGCCTGGCTTGGTGATGAGGCCGTCGGAGACGGCGAACAGATCGGCGACCGCCTCGGGCGGGAGGTAGCCGAGCGCTTGCACAGCATGCGGCGACGGTACGGGGCGTGCGCTGAGCGCTTTTTGAAGCTCGGCATTTCGGCCGGTCAGCACCCAAAGATGGAGGGGGATCCGGGACCGATCCAGCGCGCCCAGGAGCCTATCCAGATCTTGAAACAATCCCCACCCGCCCCCCATCAGGATCAGGCGAAGCGGTCTTGTGCTTCCGCCCTCCGCTTGTTCCGAGCGCCTGGACGCTTCACGCTTCTCGGCGGCGGATTCAAACGCCGGATGGATCGGAATACCGGTGGTCACGATCCGTTCTCTTGGGACGCCTCGTGTCCGGAGTCCTTCCAAAACGGCATCGTGCCCCACGATGTACAGATCGGTTCCCGGATGAATCCAATACGGATGGGCATAAAAATCGGTGATGACGGTCGCGACGGGTGCATTGAGCGCCCCACTCCGTCGGAATGAGGCCATGACCATAGCGGCATAACCGGTCGTCGAGATGATCGCCTGCCATGATCGTTCGGAAAGGAGCGCCTTAAACCGCAAGCGGGCCAATTGGACGCGCGGCCCGTACCAGCCGGAGACAGAGAGCGGATAGCGATCCGCCATGCGATACGCTTGACCGAAGAGGACCGGGAGCTGCTCTAAGGTGAGGCGATAGCCGGCTTTAAGGAGCGGATAGAGGCGGGGATGAAGCATTTGGCGGACGTCCATCACCTCGATTTCGCCGCCTGGATCCATCTCTTCCAAGGCTTGGGCGAGCGCCAAGGCGGTCTGTCGATGCCCGGCACCGAAATCGCTGGTCCAAAGGAGGAAGGCGGAGTTGGGAAGCGATGGCATCTTTTAATCCTCCTACGGGGGATGATGATAGGTTGAAGACTGCATGAAGTTAGGATAGCATATAAAGCAGCATAACACAAAAACGGCTACCGGAGATTCTCGAATTCAACAAGCAGACTTAAACATCTGCTTTTGCGGAGGGATGCATACGTGCGACATCGAGTCGGTCTGGCCCTGGGCGCAGGTGGCGTTCGTGGACTCGCTCACCTCGGCGTGATCGAAACATTGGAAAAAGCCGATATTCCGATCGATGCGATTGCCGGAAGCAGCGTCGGGGCGCTTATCGGCGTGCTGTATGCGAGCGGTCATCCGGTCGAGCGGCTTCAAGAACTGTCCCGGACGCTGGAGCGGCGCCGCTTTTTCGACGTGTCTCAACCGCGCTACGGACTGCTTAAGGGCGATCGGCTTAAAACGCTCGTTCGAGATTTAACGCAGGGCAAGCGGCTCGAAGACCTCTCCATTCCGACCGCCGTCATCGCCACCGATCTTAAAAGCGGTGAAATGATCGTTTTCAGGGAAGGGCCGGCGGATTTGGCCGTTCGGGCCAGCATCGCCGTTCCTGGAATCTTTACACCGGTGTTTGTTGAAGACAAGGTCCTCGTCGACGGCGGGCTTGTCGCCCGCGTCCCTGCCGGTGTGCTCAGGCAAATGGGGATGGACGTGGTCATCGGCGTGGATGTTTCTCCAGCGCCCCGCGTGGCAGAAATTCGTCACATTTACGATGTGCTCATGCGTAGCCTGGAAATCGCCGGACATCACCTCATTCAATGCCGAAGCCGGGAGGCGGACATTCTCATGACGCCAGATATGGACGGCTATCGGGCGTCGGTGTTTGTCGATGATCCTGAAGGGCTCATTGAAACGGGGCGCAAGGCGGCTTTGGCGCACGTGGAACTCATCCGGGGCAAGATCAAACGGCTTGTATCCGTAACGTCGGATGCGAAGGCATGATCGATCCTTGACATACGCGCCGCTACCGAGGGATTCTATCG
>PEBX01000109.1 GCA_003050645.1 Candidatus Carbonibacillus altaicus | reverse complement strand
CGGTTCCGTACTCCAGGCCTTCAAGCGCCTTTTCGATGCGGTCCAACCAAGCATTGAGAAAACGCGGGCCAATCGTCTCCGACATGATGTTCCCTCCCGATCCTCCTACATTCCGTACAATGGGCTTTAGTAAGGAGCGCTGATCTTAGGCGGTATCACGAAAAATTCCCTCTTCGACAAGAAGAGGGATTTCGCGCCGCAGCCGAAACACCCCTTCTTATCTCTCGGAACGCAAGAATCGCATTCCGCAGGAGTTGGCACCATTTCCTGCGCAGCATGCGCCTTCAATGCGGCTTTCGATCCGCCATCATCGACGCATCCACACAAGACGGTTGCCGGGCTTCATCGGGCCAGTCCCTCCGCCGCTCTGGATAAGAAGGTTTGCCATTCAATTGTCAATGGTTCGATGCTAAGCTCATCTTAACGGCGTTGTACGCATCTGTCAGTCGGTTTAAGGCAAAAGCGATATTGTAATTTTTACCCGGTTCTTTTAGTGAATCTTCATGCCGGCTTATCCCCGCATTTGTACCAGTATCCTATCTCTTCATTCTCGGCAACAACGTTTCCGTGACGGGCTAATTGCGATGCACCCTATTTGAGATCGGCGACAGCGCATTGAATAAGCAGCTTAAGCTGTTATGAATCGATTTCGCCCCATCATCTCGGGAAATGTCAGTGGTTGCGGCGAATTCGGACCGTAAAAGGGCATATTGCTTGACGAGATGGTGGAACATGCCGCCCGGAGCGCCTCGTATTCCATGAGCGTCTTCAAAAACCGCGTGTACACCCATGATGGTGGCATCTGACTCTGAAGCCGCACATCTCCCGCAACTGGCCGTTTCGCATCAGTTCCCGACGAAGCTTCTCGACAGTGTCGTGCCGGAAGAGGGTGCCCGCCAAGATGGCGTTCCATACCGCACGAACCGGGTCATCGTCCCGTCCCTTGCCGCGACGGCGTTCAAGCGTCCTCATGAGTTCTTCATCCGGCATGGAATCCAGCACCAGACGCAGACGCTCTAAATCGCCGAGAGTTTGAATTTCATTCCTCTCAAACAGTTTCATTTGTGGTATAATAGCCATAACAGGTCGAGCCTCCATCGTTAAATTTGTTATGTCGTCAATAACAATTTTACCATAGATGGACTCGCCTGTTACTATTTTTAACCACATCAAGAGGCTGGGGTGGATTTTCTGACCTCGGCCTCTTTTTTGCCTAGATCGTTACATTTTTCGCTTGAATTTGGGGGGAAGTGTATTTTTACCTATTCCTGAAGCCTTATTCCTTCTGGCTTTCCGAACATCGCAATTAGCTCCATTGGGCTTGTTTCACCATGCCCAAAATACGTTAGACACATTCTTTTTCTTGGTTAACACTGACAAAGTCATTGTTTTAAATGGGTTGGCGTGCTTTTTTAGCGATAAACGATAGCACAAGGCACAGGTTTTTATACCTAGATCACGGAATCAGGTAATATTACGGAATATATCTAATAAATGTCATATTGTTCGAGAAATCCGTTTCGTTCTTCAGACCCTATAATAGTCATTGTCGGGCAAATTAATAGCTTTTTATCGTCCTTGTGCTCGTTAGCTGTTATCCTGTAAGTCTTCCATTCCCTGAAGTAAGCCTGGTATTTTCTCTCTTCCCATTTGTATAATGAAGTCATTCAATTTCTTTATACCATCATCAATCGATTCGTAAGTCTTTCCGTCAAACGTTAAAGTGTTTTCAAACCGATACGTTTTGTCACCTTCTTTCAAATCTAAAAAATATAAATATCCTACGCCTTTCGTATTTTTTTCTCGCAACCTAAGACTCTTTATCTGTGAGATAATATCTTGAATTGTTTTGGGATCAGTAATTGACATCTTGTTACCATCAGCAAACTGTACATCGATCCTATCCACATTTAAAAGATCACTTTTTATCACCTCAGTTAAAGACACAACAATCTCCCCTTTCTCATCATTTTCTGTACTGTCACAAGCGGCAATCATTGAAGAGATTAGTAAAAAAACAGCATATAAAGAGACATAGTCTTAAGTTTAAACATTCCTTCTGTCCCCCTACCTTTAGAAGAGTGGTGAATTAAGTCCACTGGATCAACCCTCTTCGCCCGACGATGTCTGACGTCCGAACGAATAGAATAGTCAAAAAACGCGGCCGAACCCCCTTGTGAGCCTTTCGTATGCCGGTTTGAGGCACACGGAACTCCCGGTCTGTGGACGCTTCCGCACATACCGGCTTAATCGTTTGAGATTCTGCACCACAGCTGTCAGGATGGCTTCCCCAGCATCGCTTCCAAGCCACGGCTTCGAGCACGGCTTAAGCCGTGCTGCTCTTTGCCTTCGGCAAAAAGACGTTCCATGACGACGTGTCGCGTCCGAATGGCCCGGTCATGCGTTTGATTATTCAGGCGACGAACAATGCTTTGCACGAGTTCCGCCTTGATCTTGCTCCATGTTTCCGCGTTTTGACCCCGGCCGTGCGATCCTTAAAGCCGTGGACCCCCGGCCTCCGGGTGAAGTACGGACTCGAAATCGAGCCCTAAGAACCACAAATAACCGGCGTGCATGGGGAGCGTTTGAAAGCGTTCCCGCTCAGAGTGATTGAAGAGGTAAGACAGTAAGATGATCCGCATGACGAGTTCCGGATCGACGGCCGGACGTCCGGTGCGTTCCGAATAAAGCGGGGCGACCCACTCATGGATCGCGGAGAAGTCCAGGACGCGATCGATTTGGCGAAGGATGTGATTTTGTGACACGAGGGCTTCCATATCAATGTGCTGAAACCATTTGGGTTGATGGGAAGTCCATCGTCGAGGCCGCATGTTTGAATCTCCTTTGAGAAAGGGATGTTTGCTTGCTTTGATTGAATGAATTCGATCCATGGGTCCGGTTTTCCTTCAAAACGAAGAGGTTTTTCACCGGCCTTCTAATCCTGACGAGGTGCGTATTGATCGTAGGGCGGCAGAGATCGAGTCTCCTGCTTTCGGTAATATAAATATAGCCCTTCTACGTTGGCCATGTCCTTTACCAATTCTATCACATCAGGCTTGTTAAAGTAGATGAGCCATGCCACCCCCCCCGTTGACCAGCAAATGATCTCCATATCTTCATAAACAAAAATGATTGTTATAATATCCCTCGTTCCCAATCGGACCAGCAGCTCTAGCTTTTCTATAGATGTTACGGATATCGTTTTACCTGCGCTTTTCTTTATCCAGAGAAAAATTTCTTCGTCCACATCTATAAGTTTGAGGAAGCATTCTTTAGGACGGGAGAATTCATGTACATATACTTTTGTCTTATTGTATAACCACAACTTCTTAAAGAAACTCACAAACTTTTCTTCCTCAACAAAAAACGCTTTTTGTTTTAAGAAATGTTCATCATCAACGATATGTTCCCACACCAACTCAAACTGAGCGTATTTTTCTGGATCCTGAACGGTCATGGGCAGTATATCTAGGAGATAGCAGTCGATGTTTTCGCTGATCTCTTCTAGTTGTTCAAAAAAAGACTCTATGTCCTTACTGCCCCGAAAAATTTCATCTAATTTCATTGCCAACCTCATCACTTCCTTAAAATTTTACCGTTTTCGTCAAGAGATGCTACCCTTTCATTACTTGGATTTTTCAGTTTCCATTTGCTTCCACCATGCCCTGTTTCGTCTTTTTCAATATACCATCCACCGTCCTCTTTATAAGCCGTTTTACCTCTAATCTTCTGATTGAATTTACTTAAATCTACAGTATTTCCGTTTTTCAACAGTCTTTTTGGTATTTCAAACGCAATAATATATGGCATAATTTGATCATACAACCACGATCCAGCATAATACACAAGCCCTCCAACAACTATGGCTCCTGTTGCCAGAAGAGCGACTTCCCCTATTCCCGGAATAAAATATACTGCTACCACCGGTGCTGCTACTGCTGCTGACGGAGTGTATAGATTTCTTTTTCCTATTTCTACTCCGTTTGAACCGAGCAAAATACCTTGATTTTCTAAGTACCTTTTTATTTTTATCATATCTTCTTCAGTTATCTCTAAAATATTTCTGCGAATCCCGGTTAGCATCATCTCCTCGTTGTAAGAATTACTCTGTTCACTCAGAACCGAAGGATTATTTCTTTCGGCTGCATGCGCACTCATGATTGGTAACAATGTGTTTGCAAATAAGGTGAGCGCAATTAAAAGGCTCAGCCTTTTCTGAAATGATTTCATCTTAATGCCTCCTCACTCGCACGATTTCCCATTTGATCACGTGTCACTAAGACTGCATCAATTTCAAGATCAGCAAGGAGCGTCTCGATGCTCGGCGAAAGCGAACGCCTCGAAGCAAAAGGCGCCGAATCGTTCCGGGGCTCAGGTTTGCCTCTTCGGCCACGCGGCGTGGGCGAGGTCCCGCAGGTGACTGAAAAGCATGGCCATCGCCCGATCCGTCATCCGGGCCCAGGGCTTAATGCCGGGGAAGGTCTCCGTAAACACCTTCCGGCAGAAGGCAGCGGAACCGCCGCGGCCGAATCCAGAGAGAGACCGGCTTTTGATCCACCCACGTGTGCCGTTTACGTCGCCACTTTGACGAACGGCGGTGAACGTAAGCGGCTTATGGCCTGGCCATGGGGACAGCGCGCTTCCTTTTTCGGCCGCCCGGCATACACATCGACGCTTTGCTCGTTTTGCTCAAGGCGATCGATGATCCAGCCTTGAAGACCGAGAGCGTGCCCAATAGACTGTTTTATAGGCGGTCTGAGCCTCCTTGGGATGGGGTGTTGTGTTGGTGACTATCCCATTAGCGCTCTGACCGCCTTTTTCCTGCTTGAGCAACCACACTTTTTAGCTTAGAGCCCGTTTATCGACGTCGACCGACACGGTTGACAGGCTCCTTAGTTCGCGTCGCCGTGAGGATCAACGGAGTACTTATCCCCTGCCGTCGGCTCGCCTCGGCGAGGAAAGCTGCCAGCCATCCCCGTGCATCCAGCGACCACTCCGCCAGGGTGCCGCGAATGTCATCGCCGGTGTTAAACTGACCCGGGATCGCCGGGTAGGAACTGACCCACTCCCCGGCAAATACACCCTCCGAATCCGGCCACGGAGCGGGAGGTGTCCTCGGCAACATGCTGGGAGGTGGGAAGGTGAAACGCTTATACGAGCTTCATGGCGAGGGTCGGTCCATCCGGGAGATCGCGCGAATCCTCGGCTCTCCCGGAACACGGTGCGGCGGTACTTGCGCGCCACCGAGGTACCCAAGCCGGCGCCTCGGGCGGCTCGCGGCTCTAAGCTCGACCCGTACAAAGCGTTTATCCTGCAACGGGTCGCGGAAGGAGTGGAAAATTGCGTCGTCCTTCTCCGCGAGCTGCGGTCCCAGGGTTACGAGGGGGGCTACACCATCCTCAAGGAGTTCGTCCGGCCCCTGCGTCGCCCCCGATCCATCCCTGGCACGGTCCGGTTCGAGACGCAGCCAGGCATGAGGCGCAAGTGGATTGGGGCAGCTGTGCCTATACGCTGCCGGACGGTACGGTCCGGCGAAAGCGGGTCTTCGCGATGGTGCTCAGCTGGTCCCGAACCCTGTACGTAGAGTTTGTCGACCGGGCCGACACCGCGACCTTCATCCGCTGCCATCTGAACGCGTTCCGGTCCTTCGGCGGAGCGCCCGAAACGGGCCTGTACGACCGGACCAAGCTGGTGGTGTTGGGGCTGGACGAGAAGGGCGAACCCAAGTGGAATGAACGCTTTCTGGACTTTGCCCTGCGGCTGGGTTTTGCCATCCGGCTCTGTCGGGGCTACCGCCCCTGACCAAGGACCGGGTGGAAAGCGGCATCAAGGACGTCAAGGGGAACTTCTGGCCCGCGGTTCGGTTCACGGATCTGGATGACCTGAACCGGCAGGCACTGGCGTGGTGTGATCCCGTGGCCAACGTCCTCCGCATCCACGGCACCACCCATGAACGGCCCGTGGGCCGGTTGGCGATCGAACGAGGGGCCTTGCGGCCGTTGCCCTCACCGAAGTCGCCTCCCCGCAAGACGGTTGCCGGGCTTCATCGGGCCAGTCCCTCCGCCGCTCTGGATAAGAAGGTTTTCACGAAGATTCAAGGCTTGAGAAGATTCAAGGCTTGAAATGTAAAAGCTTGAACTCATTTTACAAAGCGGATGATCATCTGTCTAGACTTTTCGATGACCTTTAAACGATCGGCTTCAAGTCCGCCGACCTTATACCAGACATTCGCCCAGCCACGTTTTCAGATCCTCCGGATCCTCCAATCCCACCGAAATACGGATGAGTCCCGGCGTGACACCGGCCTTAAGGCGTGCCGGATCCGATAGCCGGCCGTGTGTCGTCGTCCACGGATGGACGACGAGCGTGCGCACATCACCGACATTCGGCGCTTGGAGAAGGCGGCATTTATCGAGCACGCGGTCGGCGCCTTCCGAGCCCTGCAAGCCGCTCTTCCAACGCTCGGTTGGTCGGGTTTTGCGCCCGGCTGTACGTATAGCCCTCACCCGTGGCGAAACGCCGCGCCCCCTCTTCAAGAGACGAAAAGGCGAAAGCGGCCGTCGCATAGATCGGCAGGCCGACCGCGCCGTACGGATCGTCCGGGTGACCGGAAAGCACCGCCCGCGTGTCATACCGCACGACGTTCACCACCCCTTTCCTTCGAGCAACATGTATTCATCTCCTCCGCCTCCACCGTCATACTCCTTCGTCCGCCTCGACATACACGCGTCCGCCCTCACGGGGGATCACACCAGTGATAAGGACCCGCTGGGTTGCAATTGAACACGCGTCCGCCCACACGAGGGATCACATCCTCAAGGGCGCGAAGCCCCGTCCCCGACTTCCGCGCCGAGCTCTCTTCTCAGCGCTCTGGCCGCTTCGACCATGTTCCGAAGCGCCGCGATCGTCTCCGGCACGTCCCGCGTTTTGAGCCCGCAGTCGGGATTGATCCAGAAGTGCTCCTTCGGAAGAAC
>PEBX01000108.1 GCA_003050645.1 Candidatus Carbonibacillus altaicus | reverse complement strand
CTGTCCTGGGCGAGCCTTTTTTCGATTTCGTTTTCCAGCGTACGAGCACTTAAATACTGGTAAAACAAAAAAAGCGCGAGCAGCGAGAACAGCATGACCCCCAGCACGCCAAACGTTAAACGGACGCGTAGTGTGTTCATTCTACTCCCTCTGGACGATCTTCAAGTTTGTAGCCGAGCCCCCGCACCGTCTTGATATATTTGGGCTGTCTGGGATCCCGTTCCAACTTTTCTCTTAAGTGACTGACATGCACGTCAACGATGCGCGAGTCCCCCATAAAGTCATAATTCCAGACGTGGTTTAAAAGCTGTTCACGCGAGAGGACTTTTCCCCGGTGACGAGCCATGTAAAAGAGAAGATCGTACTCTTTCGGTGTGAGATCGACAGGTTCACCCGAACGCAACACTTCATAGCGTATAAGATCGATCTCCAGATCCCCGATCTGAATCGGGTTTTTGTCAAGAACGTCTTCTCCTTCAGCGTCTCCGTTTACGCGGACGCTCGTCGTCTCTAACCGTCTGAAAATGGCCTTCATACGGGCCAGCACTTCGCGAATACGAAACGGTTTGGTAATATAATCATCGGCACCCAGTTCGAGTCCTAGCACTTTATCCAGTTCTTCATCACGCGCCGTAATCATGATCACAGGTGTTTTGATGTTTAAAGCACGGATCCGTTTTAATACGTCCATGCCGTCGATTCCAGGAAGCATGAGATCAAGGAGGATCAGGTCGGGAGAGGCTTCTTCGATACGCATAAGGGCATCCCGCCCGTCACCGCTCGTGATCACGTCATAACCGGCTTTTTCTAAATTAAATTTGAGCAACGTGACGATCGAAGGCTCATCATCGACGATCAAAATCCTTTTCATCCGCGCTTCCTTCCTTGCTGTGATAAAAATTTTGAAGAACTGTTCCGATCATAATCATATCATGAGATGCGCTTAAAAAAAAGCCGTACATGGTTGTACGGCTTGGTTGAAAGCTTGATTTTGCTCTTGATAGAAACCCTTTCCCGAAGCTATGAAAGCCCGATCGCGCGCATCACTTTGCGAACCGACTCGACGGAGCGATCAAAATGAGCCTGTTCCACCTCGGTGAGCTCCAGGGTTAAAACCTTTTCCACTCCGCCAGCGCCGAGAATCACCGGCACCCCGACGTACAGGTCGTGATGTCCGTACTGACCATCGAGATAGGCGATCGCCGGTAAGATGCGTCTCTGATGAAGGAGAACCGCTTCAGCCATTTCGGTAAGCGAAGCTGCCGGCGCATAGTAGGCAGAACCTGTGCCGAGCAGTGAGACGATTTCCCCGCCGCCTCTCCGTGTGCGTTCGACGATTTTTTCAATTGTCTCCTGATCGAGCCATTTTTCAAGCGGTATACCGCCGACATACGAATAACGGATGAGCGGCACCATGTCGTCTCCATGACCACCGAGGACAAAACCGGTTACGTCGCGCACGGATACACCTGTGGCTTCCGCGACAAAGGTGCGAAAACGCGCCGTATCGAGCACGCCGGATTGTCCGAAAACCCGTTCTTTAGGAAATCCAGTCGTCTTGTAAGCGACATACGTCATGACATCGGCCGGGTTGGAAAGCACCAAAACGAGCGCATCCGGTGCATAGCGTTTCACGTTTTCCGATACCTGGCGGACGATCCCGGCATTGGTGCTCACGAGGTCATCGCGGCTCATACCAGGTTTTCTGGCAATACCAGCGGTTATGATGACGAGATCGCTGCCGCTTATGTCCTCGTAAGAGGATGTTCCGGTGATGGTCACATCGCGCCCGAGAACCGGCATCGCTTCAAGCATATCCAGAGCTTTTCCTTTGGTCGGCGATTCCTGCTCCGGGATATCGACTAAGACGATATCCCCGAGTCCCCGTTCAGCCAGCATAAATGCCGTTGTCGCACCGGTAAATCCGGCCCCAATCACAGCAATTTTTCGACGCGACATAGGAGCGCCTCCTTTTTTATCGTTTGTTTTTAGCTACATCATTGTTTTAGCTACATATTGGCAATGAGGCGATCGCCAAACTCGGAGGTCTTGACTTCCGTTGCACCTTCCATCAAGCGGGCAAAATCATACGTCACCGTTTTTTCGGCAATCGTTTTTTCCATGGCGCTAATGATCCGGTCTGCAGCCTCCGTCCAGCCCATATACCGCAGCATCATCTCCCCGGATAGGATAACCGACGAGGGATTCACCTTATCCAGCCCTGCGTACTTAGGCGCTGTACCGTGCGTAGCTTCAAACACTGCATGTCCCGTCACATAATTGATGTTCGCGCCCGGCGCGATGCCGATACCGCCGACCTGCGCTGCCAGCGCATCGGAGATATAATCGCCGTTTAAGTTCATGGTGGCGATCACGTCAAACTCTTCTGGGCGTGTTAAAACTTGTTGCAGGAAAATGTCAGCAATGGTATCCTTGATCAGAATTTTCCCTGCGTCCAGCGCCTCTTTCTGGGCAGCGTTAGCCGCTTCTACGCCGTGTTCTGCCTTGATCGCATCATACTGTTCCCAAGTAAACACCCGGTCTGCATACGCTTCATGGGCAACTTCATAGCCCCATTGTTTGAAAGCCCCTTCGGTGTATTTCATGATATTGCCTTTGTGTACAAGGGTCACACTCTTCCGACCGTAGCTTAAGGCATAGTCGATGGCCGAGCGGACGAGCCGTTTGGTTCCTTCTTCAGACACCGGTTTAATGCCGATCCCGCTCGTCTCCGGAAAACGAATTTTCTCCACACCCATCTCTTCCTGTAAAAAGCGGATGACCTTCTTCACCTCTTCGCTTCCCGCTTTCCACTCAATGCCGGCATAAATATCTTCTGTGTTTTCCCGAAAGATGACCATATCGACGAGCTCCGGGCGTTTGACCGGAGAAGGCACGCCGCTAAAATGGCGCACTGGGCGCACGCAGGCGTATAGATCGAGTTCTTGACGAAGAGCCACGTTAAGTGAGCGGATCCCGCCTCCGACCGGTGTCGTGAGCGGTCCTTTGATGGCGACGAAGTACGTCCGAATCGCTTCCAACGTATCATCAGGGAGCCACGCCCCAAACAACCGATTCGCTTTTTCTCCGGCATACACCTCAAACCAGGCGATCCGTCGCCGTCCGCCGTAAGCTTTTTCCACGGCTGCATCCAGAACCCGCGAGGCGGCGCGCCAGATATCCGCTCCAGTACCATCTCCCTCTATAAAAGGGATGATCGGTTCATCCGGAACGACGAGCTTTCCATCCTGCAGGCGAATCGGCTCTCCCCGGGTCGGTTGTGCTAGATGTTTGAACATATAAATCCTCCTTCGTAAAAAACGTAAACCCAAAACATTAACCCCGTTCTGCCAGTGGCACGTAACGCACACCGACCGGGCCAACGTACTCGGCACGGGGGCGAATCAGCCGGTTATCGGCGTACTGTTCCAGAATATGTGCCGTCCAGCCGGCCATCCGGCTCATCGCAAAAATCGGTGTAAAGAGGTCCCGCGGGATCCCCAAGCTGTGATACACGGACGCCGAGTAAAAATCGACGTTCGGTTTTAAACCCTTTGTTTCGGTTACGATCTTTTCAATCTTAACCGACATTTCATACCATTTGGGTTCACCCACGATTTTTGTGAGTTTTTCCGACATAAGACGCAGATGTTTGGCGCGTGGATCACCATTTTTATAAACACGATGACCAAATCCCATGATCCGTTCTTTTTTGGTGAGCTTCTCCTGAATGTAAGCGTCCACTTTGTCGAGTGAGCCGATCTCTTCTAACATCGCCATGACCGCTTCATTGGCCCCACCATGGAGCGGTCCTTTGAGCGCGCCCATCGCGGAGGTGACACCGGAATACATATCGGAAAGCGTCCCGACTGTGACGCGCGCGGCAAAGGTCGAGGCATTCAGTTCATGGTCGGCATGCAGGACGAGTGCCTTATCCAGCGCCTCCACGGCAACCGGATCGGGATCTTCCCCGTTTAACATGTAGAGAAAATTAGAAGCAATGCTTTTGCCGGGCTTTGGCTCAAGCGGTTCTTGTCCTGCTCTCATCCGAGCCCAGGCCGCAACCAGCGTCGGCATCTTGGCCACAAGCCGCGTCGCTTTCCGTAAATTAGCCTCATCCGACATATCCTGCGCTTCCGGGTCAAAAAGTGCAAGCGCTGACACCGCCGTCCGCAGAAGCGCCATCGGATGCACATCTTTGGGAGATAGCCGCATCATCTCTAAGATCGCTTGATGGACAGAAGAAACCTGATTGAGCTCGTTTTTTAAATCTTCCAGTGCGTCTGCCCGTGGTAACGTCCCGTGCCAGAGCAAATAGACGACTTCTTCAAAGTTCGAGTGTTCCGCCAGTTCATCGATATTGATACCACGATATGCCAGTTCGCCATCGATAATCGAACTGATGCTTGACGTTGAGGCTACGACTCCTTCCAGCCCTTTGGCTACACTCGTCATCTGTTCCACCCTTTCTCGTATGTTCGTCGTTTTGGGGCGATGCTTTACCGTTTTCAGCACTTCAGTCCATCTCGTATGTTGATCCGATCCGAGCGTCCTTGTCACCGTGTGAAAACGGTAACTTCTTTCTCTTCTATCATACTAAATTGAGGACAGTTTGTGAAGCATTTTAAAATCACGGTTCACAGTATGAAACAAAATCGAGATACGACGTACACCTACAAACTGCCATCAAGCCGCCTCGACACATAACAGTCCGTTCAGACCCGCGGAATACGTTCCAGATACGCGTACGCTTCCGGCCAGATCTTTTTCAGCGAGACTGGGTGAAAGGATGGACTCACCCAGACGTGCTGGGTCTTCCCCGTAGTCAAAAGCAGCCCATCGTAAGATCGCACAATCCGGTAGTCGAACGTGACGCGAAGCGGTGTGAGATGGGTGAGCGTCGTTTGCACCTCCAGCGTTTCATCGTAATGAGCACTTTTTAAATAATGCACGGTTGCATCCGTTAGCGGAAGCAGAAGTCCCCGTTTTTCAAATGCGCGGTACGGTTGCCAGTGCGTCTCAATCCATGTTGTTCGACCCATTTCAAAATAAGACAAATAGTTCGGATGGTATACGACGCCCATCTGATCGGTCTCGCCATAACGGACTTTGAGCTCGGTAACCGTTGTATTATCTGGAATGTAAAGATGAGTCTCTCCTGTCCCCACGGATTTCACTCCTTATAATCAGACCCGGGATGCAAAAAAACATGCATTTTAAAGCACCCGTGCCTGACCCATGTATATATGCCCGTGCCGTGCGTCCACCGTGATTTCCATACCGGTTTGAAACTTTTTCGTTGCCCCCTCTACCCCGACGATGACCGGGATGTTGAGTGTAATGCCGATCACCGCGGCATGAGACGTAAGGCCCGCTTCTTCGGTGATGATGGCACCGGCACGACTGATGAGATCGACCATATCCCGATCGGTTTGCACGGCAATCAAAATGTCACCATCCTGCATCGCCGACCGATCTTCCGGAGAGCGATAGATACATACACGACCGGTCCGGATCGCATCACCGATACCCTGGCCCTTGGCGACGATTTCACCGATCACATGGACCTTCATCAAATTCGTCGTCCCCGGCTCTCTGAGCGGTACACCGGCCGTAATAATGACGAGATCGCCTCGCTGGACGAGTTTGTGTTCGACAGCGAGATCGATGGCCTGCGCCATCATTTCATCGGTCGCTGACTGCGTCGCCCCGATGAGAGGAATGACGCCATAGACGAGTTTCAAACGGCGGGCGACGCGATCGTGCGGTGTCACCGCGATAATCGGTACATACGGGCGATACTTGGCAACCATGCGCGCGGTATGACCGCTCTCCGTCGGCGTCACGATGGCCGCTGCACCCAAAGTTGAGGCGGCCGTACAGGCCGAGCGGCTGATGATGTCGGTTACGGAAATCGTACCGTTTGCCTGCCTCAAGCGCTCACCGAGACGATCCTTTATGGCTTCTTCGGTACGTTCAGCAATGCGCGCCATCGTTTGCACAGCCTCTACAGGATACAGTCCGGCCGCAGTCTCCCCCGATAACATCACCGCATCCGTGCCGTCGAAGATGGCATTTGCCACATCGCTTGCCTCGGCCCGGGTCGGGCGAGGACGCGATTGCATCGAATCGAGCATCTGCGTCGCTGTAATAACCGGTTTCCCGGCCAGGTTCGCCATATGGATGAGACGCTTCTGAATGAGCGGCACGTCTTCCGCCGGAATTTCAACGCCCAGATCTCCTCGCGCGACCATCAAGCCATCCGCAACCGCCAGGATCTCTTCGGCATGTTCGACGCCTTCTGCATTTTCGATTTTGGCAATGAGACCGATATCTTTACCGCGTTCTTCCAAAATGCGACGGATGGCAAAAATATCATCCGCTTTCCGCACAAATGATGCGGCAATCCAGTCGAGATCGTGATCGACAGCAAAATGAATATCGGCGATATCTTTTTCCGTCACTGCCGGCAGATTCAAGGAAACGCCCGGGATATTGACGCCTTTTTTATTTTTGAGCACACCCCCATTTTGCACCCGGCAGAAGACATCGTCGCCCTGTATCGCTTCCACTTTTAGCGCAATGAGGCCATCATCGAGCAAAATGACCTGTCCGATCTGAACGTCTCGTGCCAGGCTCGGATAGCTGACACTGATCCGCGTGGCGTCCCCGTCGACCCCGTCCGGGGTGAGGACGACGGTTGTACCCTGGATGAGCTCTATCTGTCCCCCGTGCAGTTCACCCGTACGTATTTCCGGACCTTTCGTATCGAGCATGATGGCGACACTTTTTCCGGTACGCTTTTCTACCTCGCGAATACGTTTAATACGTTCTGCGTGTTCTTCATGCGTCCCGTGCGAAAAATTAAGTCGAACGACATCACAACCGGCTTCTAAAAGCGATGTGAGCACCTCCGGCGACTCGCTCGCCGGACCGATTGTACAGACAATTTTTGTTCGCCGCATGATCTTCCTGATTCAGGGCATAACGGGGCCTGTCGTCAAACCGCTGAACCAGTTTTTCACCTCCTTCATGTTACTGAACT
>PEBX01000107.1 GCA_003050645.1 Candidatus Carbonibacillus altaicus | reverse complement strand
ATGACTTCAAGCGGCGGAAGAACATGACGCACAGAAGCAAAGGCCAGTTTGGCGACGACAAAGATGGGATCGAGCGCATGGATGTTGACCCGGGAAGGCGAACTCGCAAAGTTGGCACCGGCAGCAATGATCGCTTCATAATGCGACTGACAGGCACCGGCAAAAATGACGAGTGCATCTTTGTGCCGTTCATATTCACGGCGAGCGCGCTTTACCGCTTCGATAAAATATTTTGAATGACGGTAGCTTTTTATATCATCTTTTTGAGCACGGGCGCGCAGCGCATCGTGACCGGTTAAAACGAGTACATCGGGTTCGTACGTCTTCAGCAGTTCAACAACGCGCCGCGGCATTTCACGCTCGTCTAAATGTAGACCGACAGCCGGGATCCCAAGCTGTTCATAAGCACGAAGACATGTAAAAAGATAGCGAGGGTCACCATCGAGGTGTAGGACCGTGCCCGGATATGGTTGGTAGGGCGTGTGGGCCCCCCCTTGATCCTTACCTTCCTCTACAGGACGATCGGATACCGATGCGCCTGCATCGTTCATTAATTTTTTCTTGAGCGTAACCTGATATATCGACGGTTCACCGGGTGAGCGATCGGCTAACAAGGCAAGATCCGAAAGCGGTGCATCCGCCAGAAGCCGCCAATCAATCCCCTGCAAGAGTGCCGTACTGCTTTCACGATGGATTTGAATCACGCGAAACGCAATATCCTTCCCGTATGACTTGCGAGCGACGACGCTCCCAACACGAATCTCCTGCATAGGACTCAACCCTCCTTCCCTACCGTATGAAAAAGCGGCAGAGAAGGTGCAAGCAGCAGCAACCATATGAAGGTACGTGTTAAAGACTTACAGGCGTTTTAAACTTATTTCGTAAAACGATCGGCGACGGCACTCGCACCGTAAGACTGGGGCTTAATCTTTACCGTATAGCCGACCGCAGTGACCCAGCCGACGATCTCCTGAATCATCGTCCGCGTCGCTCCGGTCGTACCGATATCGATATGGATTTCTATCGGCAAATCGTAGAGTCGCTGAAAAGCTTCATGCTGCTGCATTTCCTGAACAAGCGTCAGCGAATACGATGTCTCCATATACACCCGCTGTCTTAAGTCGTGAATCTTAGGGTGACGCCTGCGACGAAAGAAAAAGCGCGCCCCTTTCCCGATACGGTGCACGATGATGGCGGTGACCATCGTCGTCTCTTCACCGTGATTTTGTGAATCGGTACCGATGATCAATTTGTAATGAGGATGTTCCGAAACATCGACGTACCGCTCCACCTGGTAGAGCACCTCAGTAAGGGACATACGGCCATACGTCGGACTGACAAACATACCTATCCCCCGTTTCGTCCTACAACCATACCTTTTTATCACGTTCTATTTTTAACACGTTCTATACAAAGCGTTGTTGGCGTTGTTCGTTTCTCCAATACAACGTTGTCTCAAAAAATGGTCTGAAATGTTCCTCTAGCTAATCATGTTCCTCATCAAACGCCTGCGCCAAACGGTAAAAATCTTCGGCGCGGAGCGTCTCGCCGCGCACATCGCGCGGATAACCCAACCGTTCCAACCACGCCCCCCAGTCTGTTCGTTGATGGGGATAAGCCTGACGCAAATTGTTGGCGAGCGTCTTACGTCGGCTGTGAAAGGCCAGACGAATGAGTTTCTGATATGTCGAAAGATGATCGGCAAAGGGAGAGGTCGGATAGCGGGTGAGATGAAGAACGATCGAATCGACCTTCGGTATTGGAAAAAATGCCTCTCGCGGGACATGCCGGCACATTTCAGCCCGGGCATAAGCCGCACGGGCGAGCGTCAGGTGCCCGTAAGCTTTTGTGCCAGGTTCGGCCACGATCCGCTCAGCCACTTCTTTTTGCACCATGATGGTCATCGTTTGCCAATGCGTGTACGTCTCAAAAAAATAAAACAAGATCGGTGTCGTAATGTAATATGGCAGGTTGGCCACAATTTTGATAGGCGAAGTCGCAGCACCTTGTTCGCGCATCGACGTAAAAAGTTCATCCAGGTTGAGTTTTAAAATATCGCCATGAATGATGCGCACCTCGGTCCGCCCTTGAAATCGTTCCTCAAGGAGCGCAATGAGACGTGCATCGATTTCAACAGCCCAGACGCCTTTGGCCACCTCGGCCAAGACTGACGTGAGCGTCCCAGCACCCGGACCGATTTCTAAGACTGTATCTTCTGCCGTAACACGGGCACAGCGCACAATGTCTTCTAAAATGTTCGGATCGGACAGGAAGTTTTGACCTAAAGATTTTTTTAACACAATGCCTTTTGCATGTAACATCTGAAGCAGATGAGACCTTTGTTTCATCACCGGGCCACCTTTATCGCATGACTGAGCTTTTCTTCATCAATATTAAAAAGTTGCAGCAAACGGTAAAACTGTTTGGCATTCCCGTATCCGATGCCGAGCATGTCACCGACTTTGAGACGCAAATCGCGAGAAAAATCCTCTCCAACGAGACCCATCGCCTGAAACGCCTGCCAGGTAAGCATACTGTCTGTAGTTTTTTCCTCTTCCGGTGATGCTGTATCGGCTGGGCGATGGTGCAAAAGAGCGTACTGGGGAGAACCTTCATTCCGAGGATGTCCACCCTGTATAGGATGAAGAAGTGCCTCCCGAATGACAGAAAGGTTCGCATGTTCGATACCGATTTTGCCTTGACGCTTTGCTGCATGGGATGGGACATAGGCATGATACAGATCGGGAATGGCGCGCGTAAGTGCTCTACGAATCCGTCCTCCAGGCCCATCCGGATCGGTCAGCACGATCACGCCGCGCCGCTCATGAAGGCGTCGAATTGTTTGCACCATCGACTCGGTCAGCGCCTCACCCCCGGTCGTCAAGACATCTGCTCGTACCGCCTCAAGAACCCGGTTACGATCATTTTTTCCTTCGACGAGCACCACGTGGGGAATCGTCGGTCGCCCGTTGCGATCGGACAACGTTTTTACCATCGGTCTCACCTTTTTTATTATATCTGATTGTGTAGACTTTTTACGGGAATAAGCCCCTATTTTACAAAAACTTTACATTCACCCAAAAGAAATCCGCAGCATGGCGCTGCGGAACGAAGTAGCCTAAGGCTTCTTTTTCCCGATAATATACACCTTATGACCGCGCTTTAAACCAAAACGATCGGCTTTCTGGTCATCTTCAAAGTATATATCGATCTTTTTCCCCTGCACGGCACCTCCTGTATCTTCCGCGCGATACAGGCCGTATCCCTCAATATAAAGCCAGGTCCCCAGTGGAATGAGGTTGGGATCGACGGCTACGGTGCGCCCTTCTGTAGCCCGCAGGCCGGAGGCAGTGATCGCATATTCGGGATCACCCGGCGACTTTCCGGTATGCTCTTTCCCAGGTCCATAAGCTGTCAACATGACATTGTCTAACACGGCTTGCGGAGTAAAGGTTAGACTTTCCACTTTCACTTGAACCGGTTTAGGCGGCGGCACCGCGGCAACTTGTACCGTCTTCTTCGTTTTCGTCCCGACGGCAACGATTTTGGGTTCAGCCGGTTTAACCATCTGCGTTGAAAGCGATTTGATCTCTTTTAAAACACCGTTTACATACGTCGCAGTCATGAGCCGTTCGACGGTACCTGCTTGGCCCTGGGCGACGACTTTTTCGCGTCCTTTTTCTAACGTTGCATCTTGTTTTGTAATCACTTTGGGCGATATGACTGTCGTTTCTTTCCAAAAACGCCGCTTCACATACGACACATGGACAGAGCTACCTTCCTTAAGTGGCGTACTCATCGCTGGCTCCACTTCATCTTCCGGCCCCAGCTTCACACCTATTTCACTTAAGAACGTGCCGACATCCGGTGCACTTGTCTTTACGAGCCGAAACGGTGCATCGCCCAGACTAACCGAAACGGTCCTGGCATGGCGCACAACCACCGCTTCCCCTGCCTTGAGCGGTTCGTCCGGTGCAGGATAAATCAGATCTCCGGGCTGATAGGTGATATTAGCTTTTTGTAAAAGCTCACCGACTGTTGCGGCGCGGACCATAATGACGCGCTTTTCTCCATCAATCCAGACGGTATGCCCACTTCCCGAAACACCTGTACCTAGGACGACCATCCCCGTGGCCGCACCGACAAATATCATGCTTAAACGGCGTATTGATTTGTGCAATAAATTCACCTCATCCTGCTTGAACGGCCGGTCCCGCCGATGGCGGTTCAAAGATCTTTGAAAGATTCTTTTAACGCCTAGATCGTCTGAGGTGTCCTTGAATCATCTTCTGCTGCATCGATCTTAAAAAGATATTTGGCATTTCTCGTCGTCAGACACGCGAGTTCGTCATAAGACATATCTTTAAGTTCCGCTATTTTTTCTGCGATGAGGCGCACACGCGCGCTTTCATTGCGTTTCCCTCGATATGGATGCGGAGATAAGTACGGTGCATCGGTTTCAATGAGCAACCTGTCATCCGGAACGAGGGGTACAAGCGCTCGTAACGACGGTGCATTTTTAAAGGTGACCGGACCGCCAAAGGAAATGTAAAAGCCCAATGACAGAGCTTCCCGTAAGAAAACGTCATCACCGGAAAACGCATGCATCACACCGCCTTGCGGATACGGTGCGTGTTTCTCGAGCACCATGAGAAGATCAGCGTGCGCGTCCCGGTTGTGAATCACGACAGGTAAATGAAGCGCTTTGGCCAACGACAGCTGTTTTTCGAATACGTCTTGCTGGAGCGTGCGTGGAAAAGTGTCCCAGTAGTAATCGAGGCCGATTTCACCGATCGCCCGCACCTTCGGGTGGCGCGCTGCCCGCTCTAAATACGCGCGCACTTCCTCGTTGAAAAGCGCCGCTTCTGTGGGGTGAATACCTACGGCAGCAAATAGACGCGGGGTAGGAAACGGAAACATCTCCTCCGTTAAATCCAGCGTGCTTTGTATGCGCTCGGGTGAAAAGCCAACATTCACAATATAAGCGACCCCGGCTTCAAAGGCGCGTTTTAACACCTCCGCTCGATCGTCTGCATACTGCGGATCGTCGAGATGGGCATGCGTATCAAAGAGCGCGCACGACATTATTTCACCAGCGTTCCGTTGGGGACATCCTGCGAGACGCTGATGACTTCCAAGGCGTCCCCGTGTTTGGCAGCGAGAATCATCCCTTCCGAACGTACGCCGCGCAGCGTCACCGGCTTTAAGTTGGCGACGAGAATAAGTTTTTTTCCGATGAGTGCATCAGGCGCGTAGTACTCGGCAATGCCGGAGACGACTTGCCGTTTTTCCGTTCCTAAGTCGACGATAAGACGGAGTAGACGATCGGCGCCGTCTATTTTTTGCGCTTCTCGCACTTCGCATACACGCAGTTCAACTCGGGAAAATTCATCGATACTGATGAGCCCCGTGTCCTTTGGCTCAGCATCGTGCGTCTTCTCTGCGGTCTTCTCGGTCACAGCTACACCTCCTTTAAGGGGCATTTGTGGCGCGTCCTGCTTTTTATTCGTTCCCCATGTATCGATTAAAGCGAGTTCTTCAGCCATATCGAGGCGTGGAAAGAGTACCTCCCCTTTTTCGACTTTTAGACCGGCAGGAAGACGCCTCCACGATTTTGCCGCCTCCCAGGTCGGTTGCTCCTTTAACCCCAGACGGCGGGCGATCTCCTGAGCAGTCTTCGGCATGAACGGAAAGAGAACGATCGATAATATTCTTAGAAGCGCCGCAAGCTCATACAACACCGTATAGAGCCTTCCTCGGGACGCTTCGTCTTTGGCCAGCGCCCAGGGAGCAGATTCATCGATCAGCTGATTGGCCAGATGAACGATATCAAACGCGCTTTTTAAGGCCTGGCTGAGTTCCAATTTCTCAAGACCCGCTTCCATCTGCGCAACATGACGAAGCGCTTCGTCCATCACCGCACGATCGATCCAGCCCTTTTCTTCGGCTTCAGGAGGGGGCTCCGGAATGGTGCCGCCCGTATATCTCTCGATCATGGCCAGCGTCCGGGAAACGAGATTGCCGAGGTCATTGGCAAGATCACTGTTTAACCGACGAATAAACGCTTCGGGCGTAAAGACACCATCCTGACCAAAAGGAATCTCCCTCAGTAAGAAATAACGCACTGCGTCCGCACCGTAACGGGCAACGAGACGTTTGGGGTCGATGGCGTTCCCTTTCGATTTCGACATTTTGCCATCCGGCATGAGCAGCCAGCCGTGGCCAAATACAGTTTTCGGTAAAGGGAGGTCCAGCGCCATAAGTATGATCGGCCAGTAGATCGTATGGAATCTTAAAATGTCTTTACCGATCAAATGCACATCGGCCGGCCAGTACCGTTTAAATTTGCTGTCATCATCGCTCATGTAACCGAGCGCCGTAATATAATTGGAGAGTGCATCGATCCATACATAAAGCACGTGCTCTGGATCATTGGGCATGGGGATTCCCCAGTTAAAGCCGGTGCGCGAGATGGAAAGATCTTCAAGCCCAGGAAGTAAAAAGTTATTCAGCATCTCATGTTTGCGTGATGCAGGTTGGATAAACTCCGGATGCGATTCGATGTACTCAATAAGGCGCGGGGCATATTTACTCATCCGGAAGAAATAACCGGGTTCTCTCACCGCTTGAACCGGCCGACCGCAATCCGGACAGATGTACGCATCGCCGCGTCTCGCTTGGAACTCCGTCCAGTAAGCTTCGCATTCGACACAGTAGTACCCTTCATAGACACCTTTGTAAATGTCCCCCTGCGCCAAAAGTCGTTCCACGATCCGCGTCACCGCTTCTTTATGGCGGGGCTCGGTCGTTCGAATAAAATCACTGTAAGAGATATCAAGCTTTTCCCACAGATCACGGATCCACTCGACGATCGGGTCGATGTACGCTTTGGGCTCTTGACCATGCTTGGCAGCCACCTTGGCCAGTTTTTGACCATGCTCATCAGTCCCCGTTAAATAAAAAACGTCATAGCCTTGAAGACGTTTAAAGCGGGCCAGGGCATCGGCGGCGATGGTCGAATAAGCATTGCCGATATGCAGCGTCGTACTAGGATAGTAAATCGGTGTAGTTATATAATACGTTCGCATCGCGCACTTATGTCCCCTTATCAATATTTTG
>PEBX01000106.1 GCA_003050645.1 Candidatus Carbonibacillus altaicus | reverse complement strand
AAGCGACGGTTTTTTGATAACGTTCTTTTTTCCACTTTTATATATATGAGATTTTCTCTTCGGTCTCAGCGCCCGATATCCTGGCGGTACATAACCGGTGCATTATCCGGTACAAGCAACGCCAGTGCCAGGTAGGCGCGTTCATGCGCCTCCTCTAAATTCGCACCGCGGGCGACGAGCGTCGCAATTCTTCCACCTGCGGCCACTAGCTTTCCGCCTTCCCGACGAACGCCGGCAGGGTGAAGCGTTATATGCTGCCAGAGATCGGCATGAGCGTCTTTGATACGCGCTAGGTGTTCATCCTCCAGCCAGGGCAGAGCTACCTCGCTCAGGAGACGTTCGGGGTACGTCTCCTGGGCGATAACGACCCCGAGAAAGGCGTCGGTCGTCCAGTCTTTAAGCGGCTTGAGCGTCCCCTCGGCCATCCCTGTGAAGACCTCCAGCCAGTCTCCGGTGTACCCTGGCAGTAACACTTGCGTTTCCGGATCGCCAAAGCGCACGTTAAACTCTAGTACTTTCGGACCATCTGAAGTGATCATCAGGCCGGCATATAAAATACCGCAGTAGTCGATGCCGTCTTCTTTCATCCCACCGACCATCGGTGCAATTATCGACTCTTCAATCTGCTTTAAAAGCGCGTGATCTACGTCGGGTAGCGGGGTGATCGCCCCCATCCCACCTGTATTCGGCCCCGTATCTCCATCATAGGCCCGTTTGTAGTCACGGGCAGGAGGTAAGATATGATATTTTCCTCCGGCGACGAGCGCATGTACGCTGATTTCCGGGCCGTACAAGCGCTCTTCAAGCACGACGGTCTCACCGGAGGAGCCGAATCTTTTTTCTACCAGCATCATCTCTAAGGCCTGGATTGCTTCCGCTTCGTCATCGGCCACGATCACCCCTTTTCCTTGGGCCAGGCCATCCGCTTTAATGACGACTTGTTCAAAGGACCGCAGGCGGTGACGTGCCTCTTCCATGTCTTTCACAATCGCAAACTCTGCCGTGGGCACACCGTAGCGGCGCATCGCTGCCTTGGCATAAGCCTTACTCCATTCGAGCGCCGCAGCGTCGCGCGTCGGGCCGACGATGGCCAGGCCTCGCCTTTTAAACCGGTCGACGACACCAAGGGCAAGCGGCGCTTCCGGCCCTACGATAGTAAGATCGATATGTTTCTCTTCAGCAAATTGTGCCAACGCCTCAATATCGCTCATCGGAATCGGGACGTTTTCTCCCAAAGCGGCCGTCCCGGCATGACCTGGGGCAAAAAACAGTTGCACCGCATCCGAACGTGATGCCGACGGTACCTCAGACGCCCGTCTTTTAAGCGCGAGGCCGAGCGCGTGCTCCCTTCCCCCGCTACCGACAATAAGCACGTTTTTCATGTTGCCCTCCCTCTTTAGCCTACAATATCGCCCGTCTACCTTTAACGGGAGCATGGGATTGTTTAAAAACAGCATCCTTTTTCACATACAATATTGTCCGTTTATCCATTGGTATTGGGTCAACCCGAGCCATATTTAAAATCGGTTAATGCCGAAAATGCCTTCTGCCGGTTAAGATCATGGCCATATCATACGCATCCGCTGCCCGAATGACCGCCTCATCTCGAATCGAACCGCCCGGATGAACGATGGCGCTGATCCCAGCCATTCCTGCCAGTTCGATCGAATCGGGCATCGGGAAAAAGGCATCGGAGGCGAGAACGGCGCCTTTTGCTTTTTCACCGGCCGCATCCAAGGCAATTCGTACCGATCCGACGCGGTTCATCTGTCCGGCGCCGATCCCCAGTGTCTGACCGTCTTTGGCGACGACAATGGCGTTCGATTTGACCGAAGCGACGACTTTCCACGCAAAATGGAGGGCCTGCCATTCTTCTTCCGTCGGGGCGCGCTTGCTCACTACGCGTGCAGTATTTATCTCTTCTTCATCTACGTGATCCGGCGTTTGCAAAAGGACGCCGCCCCCCATGGAGGTGAGTTCAAAAAATGCGCTGACGTCGGCTTCAGACTGCAACAAGGCAGCGCGTTTAGTCTTTGGAACGAGGAGGCGCACATTTTTTTTAGAGGCAAAAATCATCCGTGCCTCTTCCGCCATATCAGGCGCAATGATCACTTCGAGAAACACGTCTTTCAGCGCTTGAGCAAGCGCCCCGGTCATCGGCCGGTTCAAAGCAACGATGCCTCCAAAGATCGAAACCGGATCGGCATCAAAAGCCTTTTGAAAGGCCGCCTCGATCGACTCCGCTACAGCGACCCCGCACGGATTCATGTGTTTGATGACGACCGCGGCCGGTTCGCGAAAACGTTTCACAAGCATGAGCGCGCTTTCCGCGTCCTGAATATTGTTGTAGGACAAAGGCTTCCCTTGCAGAAGCATAAAGTCTACGAGCGTCTCTCCGCCCGCAGTAAGCGCGCGCGGATGGCGATAATACGCTGCCGCCTGATGCGGGTTTTCACCATAGCGCAAGCGCTCTTTTCTTTGTAAAGGGATGACGATTTTTTCGGGAAAGAGCTGCTCGAGCCTCCCTTCAGCATCCCCCTCGCGACCTTGTGTTGCTTCCTGACCTTTTTCCTGATCTGATAAACGCTCCAGCCTTCGAGCGAGCGTCTCGGCAATGAGGGCATCGTAATACGCCGTCGTGCGAAATGCTTTGAGTTGAAGACGCTGTTTGAGCCGCGACCACGCTTCGGCACCTTCATCCCAGGCCCGAAGTACGGCCTTAAAATCTCCGCTATCGGTCACGACACAGACATCGCGGGCATTTTTAGCCGCCCCCCGGATGAGCGCCACACCGCCGATATCAATGTTTTCGATGAGCGTATCCATATCCGCACCACTTTCGGCAACTGCTTCAAACGGATAAAGCCCTACCATCACGAGTTGGAAAGGCATAACGCCCAGCGATTGAAGATCCGCCATATCCCCCGCATCATCTTGTCGCGCTAAAATCGCTGCATGGAGCAGGGGGTGAAGCGTTTTGACGCGCCCACCGATCAGTTCACGAAAACCGGTGATCTCGTCAGCCGACTGCACGCTAAGACCGTTTTCTTGAAGATAGCGAGCCGTTCCGGAAGATGCGACGAGTTCAAAACCGCGCTTTACAAGTTCCTGGGCAAACGATACAAGTCCTGTTTTATCTGAGACACTTAAAAAAGCTCGATAAGACTGCTTCGTATTCTGCGACACGTTCTGTGACACGCCATCTACCCTCTTTCTTGCATTAGCGATGAATTTGTGTCGTATTGAAAAGTTCGAGAACAAGCACACGCTACACCCATTCGAACCGCCGACCTCGAACACGATACGGCGTATGCAAAAGGCGAGCCACCGTCTGAGGATACAGGGCATGCTCAACCGAGTGGATGCGGGTGGTGAGCGTCTCCAGCGTTTCGTCTTCGGTCACCTCTACAGCTTGTTGCGCGATGATCGGTCCGCTATCCAGCCCGGCATCGACGAGATGAACGGTTGCGCCCGTGACCTTGACGCCGTACGCTAATGCCTGCGCGATCGCCTCCCGTCCCGGAAAAGCAGGCAAAAGCGAAGGATGAATATTGACAATGCGCTCCGGATACACCGAAAGGAGCGTCTCCCCGATAAGCCGCATATATCCGGCCAAAACGATGAGATCGATGCGGGCGTCCTTAAGGTGCTCGAGGATCCTTGCTTCAAATCTTCCCCGATCGCCTCGGCCCCTTATCTCCTCGGCAAAGACGCTCACGCCATCGTTGGCCGCCCGTACTGTGACTGGTGCCCCCGGACGATCGCTCACGAGAAGCGCGATTTGATACCGCCCGGGTCCTTCGTATGCCTTGAGCGCCGTGTAGTTGGTTCCGGTACCCGAGGCAAAGACGGCGATCTTTTTGACGTCCTGTTCGCTCATGGCCAATCCTTTCTATGCACTTTTCTTCCAAAACGTTTGATAGACACCGTTTTGGGGTGCGATGTACAAACGACCAATTAAACAACGGGCTCATTAAAACATTAAAAACAGTAAACGACATCGTCATTTTCTTTAAATATAAGTGCATCGGACGTTCTGGGTACGATTTCCCCGATACGGTAAGGTATTTCGTCGGCGTGAACAAGTACGTTCATAACATCATCCACCGCATCGCGCTGGACAACGATGACCATCCCCAATCCAACGTTAAAGGTCGTCATCAGTTCTAGCCAGGTGAGTCCGCTCACGTGCTTTACCCAGGCATAGACCGGAGGAAGCGGCCAGCGTCCAAACTGCACCTCGGCGGAAAGCGTATCCGGCAAAATACGCGGGACATTTTCAAGTAGACCGCCGCCAGTGATGTGCGCCATACCGCGCACCGCCGGGTGACGGTTTAACGCTCGTAGATGTTCGACATAGATACGCGTCGGTGTAAGGAGCACATCGCCCAGTGTCCGTCCCTGCCAGGCCTCTTTCTCACCGCTCAATACCGGGGGCGGGACGAGCGCGTCCCACAGGTCAAGAAAAGGTCGCGTGAGCACGTCCGGATCCGCTTCAACCCAGCGCCTCACCAGTGAAAAGCCGTTGCTGTGCAGCCCGCTCGACGATACACCGATGAGCACGTCTCCCACCTGCGGCATGCGCGCAGGATCTTCCGTTCGAACCAACTTACCCACAGCAAATCCGGCCAGATCATAGGCATCGTTTCGGTACACATCGGGCATCTCCGCCGTCTCACCACCGATTAACGCACACCCTGCCTGTTTACAGCCATTCGCCAGACCGCGGGCCAGTGCCTCGATTTTTTCTACATCAAGTGTCGACATGGCGATCGTGTCAAGAAAAAAGAGCGGTTCGCCTCCCTGGGCCAAAAGATCGTTCACGCACATGGCCACACAATCGATCCCCATGTGCGCGTGCACCGACATATCACCGGTAAGATGCGCCACCTGTTCGGCGAGAAGCGTCTTCGTCCCTACGCCATCGGCACTCGCCACAAGCGTGAGTTCACCACTTTCATGCCCGGTATCCCGCACGTCTCCTAAAGAATAGAGGGCTGCAAAGCCGCCGATTCCGCTTTTGACCGCGTCCGTATACGTCTCGCTGGCATGTTTTTTGATGCGTCGCACCGCTTCATAACCGCGATCTACCGCTACGCCAGCACGCTCATAAGCTTCTCGCATGATGGGCCTCCTTTAATCGGGTGCTTTGTTGGGTGCTTTGTTGCGTACCTAGTTGCATGTCTTGTTGCGTGTCATGCTGCGTGTCTTGTCGGGAGTCTAGTTGTGAGCTTAGTTGCGTGCTCTGTTCGATCCTCTGTTGCGTGCGGAATGGAGTATGTTGCTCAGTGCTTGGCCCCGAGTCACACGCACGTCCATAAAAACATTCCGTACAGTAAACGTTCTGAAGAACTTCTTTAAAAGCAGAAAGCGGCAAAAAATAGAGCGAATCGGCACCTAAGCGCCTCGCAAGTTGCTGAAGAGCGTCCGCTGCAAGAACGTCTGATCCCGTGTGCACCTCTTTCGACTGGTTGATGTGATACGCCGTGTTTAAAATGGATGTCACAAATAGTTCCTCTTCCGGTGTCCCTAATATATCAAACGGGCAGGCCGCGCGAACCGGGGGCGCACTGATCCGAAGGTGCACCTCACGGGCGCCCGCATCGCGCAACAACTGGACATTCCAGCGCGCGGTCGTACCGCGGACGATAGAGTCATCGACGAGGATGACCCGCTTATGACGGACGACATCCTCGATCACCGACAATTTTTGACGGACGCCCCGTTCACGCGCTGCCTGCGTTGTTTGAATAAACGTTCGACCGACATAACGGTTTTTCACAAGGCCCATTTCCAGTGGATAGCCGCTCTTTTGCGCATAGCCGACGGCAGCCGCCGTGCCCGAATCCGGCACACCGATCACCACGTCCGCATCCGGAACGTTGGCTTCGGCCAGCTTTTCACCCATCCCTTTACGCAGCGCATAGACGCTCCGGTCGAACAGCCTAGCATCGGTGCGACTGTAATAAATCGCTTCAAAGGCGCAAAGCTTAGAATCTTTCGCGCTCACCAGAGGCACCCGGTTGGGTAAAGCGGGTGTTGCGCCGCGGTGCCCGGACGGGGTGCTTCTCCCAGACAGATCTGACGTCCGTTCATAATACGGTTTCAGGGAAAATGTCACGAGCGCCCCGGGGGAAACGCCCTCGATATCGCTGGCTCCTAGATGATCAAGTACGCTCGTCTCCGAAGCGACAAGCACCATACCGTCCAACCGACCATAAAAAAGAGGTTTCACGCCGTGTGCATCTCGCAATAAAAAAAGTGTATCTTGCCACAGACCGACCAAGGCATAGGCACCCGGTAGCCCAGTTAACCGTTCACTTGGTTCTCCAGCCCGCTCTTCCCACCAATCGGCGAGTTCAACCGACAGATGGCCGTTCCAGGCCCACACCAGTTGTTCACCGGTCGATAACGTCTCGACAAACGGTGCCTGCTGAGCGGACTCTCCGCCCGTTTTTTTGAGCTGCTGCGTGACGGCTAAGGCTGCCACGACCCGTCCTTTGGTTTCATCGTTCGAATGAGAGGCACCGGCGGCGGAACGGACGATGTCGTCTGTCAGCAGTTGCGACACCTGACCGCGCCCGGTGAACGTCGCAAGCGACCCGGTCGCATCTACCATAACCCAGCCCAGCGCATCCTGTCCACGGTGTTGCAAACCGCTTAATGCATGCTGCATCATGGCGAGAGCCTCCTCCCGCGATGCATCTGGAAATACCGCTGCAAAAAGTCCTCCAGTTAGATCACGCGTCCTTACCACCGCCCGCCCCCCTCTCCAGTGCCGCCAAAACATCTTCCCGCCGGCATGTTCGGTACATCTCATGCAGCCGTACGGTTACGCCGGGGGCCTCTTCTCTCTCGACGGTTCCACACGTATGCCACTGCACTACGGATGCGAGTGCAGCGGGAAGTTCTCCCATCGCATGCTCAAAAGACACGATTCGCGCACCATTCACTCTCATCAACACACCGATCGCAGTCAAAGCATCGTCTTCTATCCTGCTTCGAAATAGCCTATCCAGCGCCTCCAACTCAAGTGTATAGGCCGCCTCATCATCCAGCAGCCAGTAACAAAGCGTCTCAAGCAGACCTGTGGCAGGGTCCTCATCCGACTCAGGCCAGAGCGCGGCACGAACGATGAC
>PEBX01000105.1 GCA_003050645.1 Candidatus Carbonibacillus altaicus | reverse complement strand
ACAAGACTGTTCATATTTTTTCAGGGGAAGGCAAACGGCTGCTTAATATCCGCTTCTCAGATCAGTGACACCCTGACAATATCACAGAACAACGACAGCTCCCTCTTCACAAACATGCACCGATCGTGTCAACGCATATGATATAATGATACTACGAGCGAGTTTATTAAAAAAGGCGCTCAATGATATTCACAAATGGGAGAGCGTTTAATGGGAAGCGTTTAAAGGAGGAGTTGTTTGTCATGCTAGGGGAAAACATGATCGCTTTTATTTTAGGTGCACTGGAGGGGCTTACTGAATTTTTGCCGGTATCATCGACCGGTCATTTGATCTTAGTCGGGCACTGGCTCGGTTTTACAGGTGAGAAAGCAGCTACGTTCGAGATATTTATACAACTCGGGGCTATTTTGGCGATTGTCGTTCTGTATTACAAAAGGTTTTTAAGTTTTTTACAAGTGCCGAACTTAAAGGAGAAAAAGTTAAACGTCATACATATTGTTCTCGGTATTTTACCAGCAGGCGTCTTTGGCTATGTATTTCATGATTTTATTAAAGAGAAGCTGTTTTCACCGCAGACCGTCATTTATGGGCTTCTCGCCGGTTCTTTGCTCATGATCGCTGCGGAGTGGACGGCGAGGCGCCGTGAAAAAAATGGGCAAGTCGCGCAACTAGGAGAACGGGGCTATGCTTCGACCCTCGATGATTTAAGTTATCGTCAGGCGCTATGGATCGGACTTTTTCAAACACTGGCGCTTTATCCCGGATTTTCGCGTTCGGGGGCGACGATCAGCGGGGGGCTTTTGACCGGAGCGAGCCGGACTGCAGCAGCTGAGTTTTCTTTTCTGGTGGCCGTGCCGGTGATGATCGGTGCGGTCGGACTGGATCTCATCAAAAGTCTTGCTTTTTTGTCTTCTTCTGATTTTCCCGTGTTTGCTATCGGTTTTATCACGGCCTTTGTCGTGGCCATGCTGGCCGTGCTTACATTTTTGAACCTGCTTAAACGATTTGGACTTGTTCCCTTTGCAATCTATCGCCTGCTGCTTGTCCTCGTACTTTGGTGGGTTTTATTCTAGAATAAGTCGTCTCGTAAGAAGGATTGTTCACATCAAAGAACATTCACCCCAAGAACGTTCACAAATGTGTCACATATTCTTAAGCTTCGTTTCAGGTTCAAGGTGTTTAATAATTCCAGAAGGAAGGTAGCAGCTAGAACGAGGTAGCAGCTAGAACGATGTAGCAGCTAGAACGATGTAGTAGCTAGAACGTGCAAGTGTGATCACAGGCCTCCAACGCCAACTCTGGCGTATGAGGGATGTTGCGATGCATGAGTAGTGCCGAAAGTTTTTTTAACCATAAAGCGAAAAGGGGTGGTACGTATGAAACGATTTACGTTGCGAGGACTTCTCTTTGCCTTTTTGGCTGGCGTGCTTTTTGCCAGCGGTTTTTGGCTCGGACATGCCGGTCCCCCCATTTATTCTCAGGCTTCTGTAACGGGTGAGACGCCTGCTGACGGCAGTACCGATCGTGCTCCGGAAGGCCAAAAAACGAATGCGCCGATTACACCCATTCCGTCTTCTTCGGATAGTTTAATCGCGGATATGGTGCAACAAACCGGACCGGCTGTCGTGCGTATCGAGACTAAGGTCGCGCAGCAGACGAATCGGATGCAGGACCCTTTTTTCTTCGGCCCTTTTTCCTTTGATTTTCCGCAGGTTCAGCCCAGCGGTGCGATCGGTTCCGGGTTTTTCATTTCAGAAGACGGTACCATTTTAACCAATAACCACGTCATCGATGGGGCGACGGAGATCAAGGTGTATATGAACGACAAAGACAAAGGGCTCCCGGCTAAGGTTATCGGTCGCGATCCGGAGCTCGATCTCGCCGTGCTGAAAGTCACGGAATCCGGAAAGTATCCGTATCTTGCACTCGGTGATTCAGACGCCATCAAAGTCGGGAACTGGGTGGTGGCCATCGGAAATCCCTTTGGTCTGGATCATACGGTCACCGTCGGGGTGCTCTCAGCGAAAGGTCGTCCGCTTACGATAGAAGGGAAGCAGTTTAAAAACCTGCTTCAAACCGACGCTTCGATTAACCCTGGTAACAGCGGCGGTCCGCTTCTCGACTTAAACGGCAATGTGATCGGCATTAACACAGCTATCAATGCGCAAGGTCAAGGTCTCGGTTTTGCGGTACCGATCAACTCGGTGAAAGAAGTGTTGAATGACCTTCTGACCAATGGAAAAGTATCGCGGCCCTGGTTAGGGGTTGGTGTGCAGGATATGAACAGCCAGATTGCCGACTATTTTACCCTGAACGTGAAAACGGGTGCCTTTGTCACCCAAGTCGTCGACGGCAGCCCGGCTGCGAAAGCTGGTCTTGAGCCGTATGACGTGATCGTCGGTTTTGACGGTCAGGACGTGAAAGATGCGCAGTCGCTGGTCGATATGATTCAAAAAACAAAAGTAGGCGATAGTAAAAAGCTTCTTGTAAACCGCAAAGGCGAGATGATCACACTTACCGTGACGATCGGTGAGAAAAACTACGCCCAGTAAGAAAGGCCATCATATTATCGCTCTATGAAGCGCTGTCCTTCCCACGTTCGGGTGGAATATGTGAGGGCACACTGACATTTGGCCAACGCGGACAGCGCGGGGGGCGTTCAGATAGATCCATCGATGCGGTCATCCTTCTTGCAGAAAAGCTTACCAAAAGAAGGATGACCATTTTTGTTATAATGAAGATGGATGAGGCATGAAGGTGCATAAACATGAAGATGCACAAGGAGTTGCCGGGATCTACGTGCAGATGACACGTCGTGCAAATGACGCTCGGTGAAGATGATGCGTAGCAAAGATGGCGTGTAACGAAGATGATGCGTTAGTTTATGTTTTGCATATAGCGAGGTGATTCGGGATGGCGACCGTCCTTATCGTTGATGATGATCGCCAAATACGCACTATGCTCATGCGTGCGCTTACGTTTGAAGGATTTCAAGTACGGGAAGCTGAAGACGGTCAAAGTGCGGATCGGTGGCTGGAAGCAGGGGGGATCGATGTCATATTGCTTGATATCGGTCTTCCGGATCGCGATGGCTTCAAGCTGCTTGAGGCGTGGAGGCGACTTTATCCAGGCATTCCGGTGCTCATGGTGACCGCTCGGGATGATGTAGAGGCGCGTGTTAAAGGACTCGACGCTGGGGCCGATGATTATATCGTAAAACCGTTTTATTTGGCGGAGCTCGTCGCTCGTGTGCGGGCGGCGCTCAGACGGACACACGCAGTTCAGCAAGAAGGACGACTCGTCTATGCGGATCTATCAATGGATCTTAAAGCCAGAAGGGTTATGCGCGGGGGAAAAGAAATCGAGCTCAGCGGGCGATCCTTTGATCTTTTGCAGTTTTTTTTAGAGCACCCTAGGCAGGTTCTTTCTAAGGAGCAGATTTTAAACCACATCTGGGGAACAGATGCAGAAGTCGATGCAAACAGTGTCGAAGTATACATCGCCCATCTCCGGCAAAAGCTGGAGACAGGGGGTGACCGACGCCTCATCCACACCGTGCGCGGCGTAGGATACGTACTGGAGGATAGATCATGAGCCTCAGGCTTAAAATGGCACTCGTGTTTTCTGTTTCTCTGGCGATCCTGCTTTTTTTGGTGGGTCTCGCTTTATATATGCTTTTTGCGGAACGGGAATGGGAGCAACTCGATACAACACTGGAGCGAACGGCACAAGAGGTGAGCCGCTCGGTGACGGTTCGCGAAGGCTTGAAGATGAAGGAACTCCTTCTTTTCCCGTATCAGGAAGTGATTCTTCCTGATGTCGATGTGTTTACGTTTTCCAATACATATATTCAGATCGTGCGTCTTGACGGGAAAATCGCCGCCCGTTCTTCTTCGCTCGGCAATGTCCGTCTGCCGCTTTGGCCGGCACTATTGGCTGCGGCGAGTCGCGGTGAACGGGCCGTGTTTACCACCGAAATCTCGGGGCACCGGCTGAGGGTGCTGGGCGAGCCTTTGCTGGTAGATGATTCGCCCGTCGGGCTTATCATCGTTGCCAGCGCGACGCAACAGGTAGAGGAGACGCTCGCCAACCTGCGGCTCCTGCTTATACTGATGTTCGCATTTGTGACGGCGCTGCTCGCTCTTTTTATATGGTGGCTCACCGGTCGGATGTTTCGCCCTCTCATGCAGCTCGTACGCGAAGTATCTGAAGTTAAAAGCGGTGCCGATCTTAAACGGCGGATCACGCTTTTTCCTTCCCGTCTTATACCTTCGACGGCGCCTGAAATACACGACGCATCAGGCGGGGCAGACAAAGTCTCTCCTTCCTCACATCATGTACATACATCCTCACGCCCTTCCCGGGATGAGATCATCCTTTTAGCGGATAGCATCAACGACATGCTGGGACGATTGGAAGAGGCTTATGCAACACTCGACCGCAGCCTTAAGACGCAGCGTCGATTTGTCGCCGATGCCTCGCACCAGTTTCGCACGCCGCTTACGGCCTTACGTGGAAACATTGAAATGCTGCGTTCAGAAGTGAATCGCATGCTGGATGCACTAACGGACATCGGTGCCCATCTCTCGTCGACGATCAAGTGCGAAAACGGGATAGATGCTAAGAACGCATATGCGCTTGAGTCGATGAAGGCACTGAAGACAAGAATGGAGCTCATTCAGACACTTGTAGGCGAGATTTTTACGGATACCGAGCGGCTGGTGGAGATGGCCGAGCATATGCTCACACTTGCTCGCCGCGAGGCGGGGTACGGACGCGAGCATACCTTGTTTGACGGATGTGCATGGCTCAGTCAAATCGAGGAACGCCTGCACGGACTCGACCCGAATGTATGGAAACAAAGTTTAAGTGCGCATCGCGGGACCGACCCAAACATCAAACCTCCAGATCCAGGCATAGGAAAAACCGATCAAAGTATGAAAAAAATCGATCAAAATATTCAGGAAAAGAGCGAAGACTTTTCCGGAGCCCGCCTTATATGGCAGATCAATCTGACGGGTCCGTGTGGGGATACGTCTTTGAATATTCAGGGTGATCCAGAAGCGCTTCGCCTTGCCCTCTGGCTTGTTTTGGAAAATTCGGTGCGATATACCAAAAGCGGTGAGATAATCGTCGGTGCAACCATCGAGCGTGATGAACAACTATTTTTAAAGCTGTTCATAGAAGACCACGGCATCGGTATTCCGGAAGAAGCGCTGGAACACATTTTTGAGCGCTTTTACCGTGCTCCGAATGCGACCGGCGAAGTCGGAAGCGGATTGGGACTGGCCATCGTTAAAGAAATCGTCGAAGGGCATGGCGGGCACATTCAGGTGAAGAGTCAGCTAGGCATAGGCACGCGGTTTGAGTTTAAGCTACCTGTTATAGCGACTGATGGGTAGACATTTTCATGAATGAATCATACTCCCATCTCTTTTAACTGGTGATGTTCGTTAAAGAGAAGGGAATGGGAGAGTAGACCCATGATGGTAGCCGTTACCGCCGCCGATCCGGAGATAGCATACATAATTAAGATCTGGTACAAGACCGCGTCAATAGGATTGGCACCTGCGACGATCATGCCTGTCATCATCCCGGGCAGTTGAACCAATCCTACCGTTTTCATCCCGTCAATGCTTGGCATCATGGCTGCCTTTACCGAATGTTGTAAAGTGCGCTCATAAGCTTTTCGGCTTGTCCCTCCCAGGGCGAGGATGACCATCATCTCCTCTGCTCTTGCCTTGGCTTCAGCACGCATCCGGTTCAGGTAAAGGCCTGAGACCACCATGCTATTTCCAATGATCATCCCGCTGATGGGTATGATATAGCGGGGTTCGGGAGGTATGATGTGAAGTCCCAACATGAGAAGCATCGCCACCCCTTCTGCGGTAGAGATGGTAAGGGCGATCCTCCATTTTACGCCAGGCATATCTTTTCCCTTTTTTGCTGCATTCAACGTGGCGACCGTGATCATGACGAGAATCATCCCGCCTATCCCCAACCAAGAACCTTCTGAGAAGATGAAGTGCAGAAGATAGCCCACGGCGATGAGCTGAACGGCTGTTCGGATCGTACCGATGAAAATATCTTTTTCTAGTTTTAAGTGGTGTCTATACGAGAGGAGCATCGTCACCAAAACAAAGGCCAGGGTAAGGATTAAGGATAAGGGACTCATCAGATCATCGCCCCCTCTTTTCCGTGGGCGAGGAAGTCTTTCGTTCTCTGATCGTTCGGATGGAGGAAAATCTCAGGGTTTTTTCCGGTTTCAATCAGTTCCCCCCCGGATAAGTGCCAAACTTCTGAAGAGAGCCTTCTTGCTTGTTCGATATGATGGGTAATCATCACGATCGTCTTTCCTTCTTGCCGATGAAGACGTAAGAGCGTAGACTCGACAGCCTGCACGGAATGGGGATCCAAGGCTGAGGTTACTTCATCGAGAAGGAGGAGGCGTGGGTTTACCGCCAAAGCGCGGGATAAGGCAACTCGCTGCATTTCTCCTCCGGATAGCGTTTGGGCATCCCGTTCCGCCATATTCCCATCCAGTCCAACGTCTTCAAGACATGCAGTAATGCGGGCACCATCCACTTTTTCTCCTTTAAGGGTAAAGCCCATTCTGATGTTGTCCGCCACTGTTCCTTCTAGCATTGTTGCTTTTTGGAAGACCATACCGACCTCCCTCCGCAAGGCGAGGATATCCCATTCCGGAAGAGGTTTCCCTTTATAGACGATCTCTCCTTCGTCCGGGTCCTGCATGCGATTGAAAAGCATGAGGAGCGTACTTTTCCCCGCCCCGGATGGGCCGATGAGAGCGATGAAACTTCCTTCCTGAATGTCAGCTGTAATCCCTTTGAGGATCGCTTCTTTTTTTCGATTTCTTTTCCAGATGTGACGTAAGGATAACAAAGCCATCTTCATTCGCTCCGATATCTAGGGCTTGCCTTATTATGATTGAGCCTACCCATATTGATTATAACAGATTTTGTGTGATATGTTTTTTAGTGTGACGGCACTTTATCTTGACCGATCCTTAAACCCGCCGCAAGTTACCGGGCTTAAGCCCGAGTAAAAAGGCGGGTTTATCGTCGGCTTTAGCCGGAATCTTTTCTGGAAAAATCATTGTAATGTGTGTAGATCATGTTATA
>PEBX01000104.1 GCA_003050645.1 Candidatus Carbonibacillus altaicus | reverse complement strand
TACCTTAAAGCCTGCTAGGAAACTTGCAGGTATCCGTATACTTCAGGAGGCCTAAAGGCAAAAGGATACGGATGGGCAAGTGGCACCGCCCGGTGTCATCCGTCGGTCACTACGCTACAAACGAAGGCAGCGGCCACGCCGCATGTGCTTTCCGTAGCGCGTATCCACGGGTAGCACGAAGAAGCTACACGGCTTTAGCCGTTGTGGAGTGTCACAAGCTCTTTCATCACTTGGACCTGTTCTTGAACGGAGCGCTCGGCCAGTTTGAAGATCACCGATTGCGTCAGAAAATCATCGAGGGTTTCATCGTCCAGAGACTTCAGCGTATCTTCGACGTCATTGCGTTCTTCTGCATCCTTGTTCGAGAAGCGTTCAAGCAAAGCCTGAACCTCTTCGATCGTCATTATGACATTTCATTTTTCTGCTGGTGCCGCAATGCGGCGTGGGGGTTTATTAGAAAATTGATGGAATAAAGTAAAACTAAGTCTCCCTTTTTCTTATTCTGTCTTAATTTCTGTCTTAATAATCTTGACCGTCATTTTATTTAAATCCATCTCTTCTACACCGCGCGGCGGGTTGAGAATGAGCTCGGGGTTGGGCACGATCGAAAGTTGGGCCTTTTGAATGGCGTCTTTTTTCTTTTTCGATGGTTTTTTCGGCCCGGATTTACTTTCTAAAGAAATCGTACCTTTAGCAAAAAGACCGCCGTTAATGGCAATTTTGGATGTTTTATCCGCTTTGATAGAAAGATTGCCGTTCGTATAAAGGTAAGCGTCAATCGTTAACGGCTCGTCAGGACTGCTTTCATCAAATTTGATCTCGTCAATATTGCCGTTTGAAAAAATGATGATGCGACTTTTATCCGTGGCTTTTTTAATTTTATTGACACGGGTGGATCCGGCAACATAAAAAATGGCTTCGGGGGTGACGAACGCCTCATCCACGGTTAAATTTTCCTGGACGTACCAGGTCAGTCCTACGCTTTCAGTATTTTTGAGTTTTGCCCTCTTGCCGATATAGATCCAGCCTTCATCTGGCCATCTAGCATCAGAGATAGATTTGATGCTCGCGGGCGTACCTTTTTTGCCGTTGAACGACGCCGTTTCGGCTACCCATATGCGACCGCCATTCGGTAGATAGAGCGTAGCACCTTCGTCGATGGTTAGATCGCCTTCGATGATTAAATCTCCATAGACGGTAAGCGTAGCATGAGGGTCTAAACGCACATTTTGAACGCGTATACCCTGAGGAAAAGTTTGTCCTTTACCACGCTCTACGTTCACATCTAACAAACGTATGCAGCGACCATTTTTGTCATATTCGCAGAAGGGTTGTGTGATCAGACTGTTTTTATTATAGTTTGCTCGGGTGACGTTATCCCGGATAGGAATATAATCAAACGAAACTTGCCTCTTTTGCAATACTGGCGCTGTGTCAAAAGCAAGATTCAAGCAATTTTCACGCAAGGCGTAGTTGTCCGGTGGTGAGATCTGACAACCATCGTCTGGAAATGCCGGTGGTTTTTGCGGTGGTGTAGGTGGTGGGGGAAGAGATTTGAGTTTAAAGTTCGGATAAGGACTCGTAAGCACACCAAAAAACGAAGGTTTTTGATCTCTTTCATACTCGATTTTTAATACACCGATGTCTGAGTTTTGCTCAGTTAGTGGGCCGACATAGACATTTCCGTCAATCACGACATCATTTTTTATCGTAAGAGTGGAGGCAGCAATGGTGAAAAATAAAGGCCTCGCGGCAAGAGAGAAGATATATGTGCGGGTTAGTTGCTTTCTAGACGGGAGTGCATCATTGCCCTGACTGGTGAGCGTCATATAGACAGCACGGCCTTCCGGGACCGGTTCCCAGAGCGGCTCGAGGAATGTGAAGGGAGCGCCTTCAGGAAGCTTGTCTGAGGCAATGATCGGCGTAATCAATGTTTCTAAGGCTAGTCGTATGTCATCTGCATCTGCAGAGGGGGGGAGTTTGCCGGATGAGCTCGAAAGCGCACGCTGAAGGCGGTCTTCAAAATAAATAAGACCATCCAGGGCATGGCTTTGCGCCGCGTTTAGCTTTTCATCTTTAACCGCTAAAGTAAACGATGTTTGGGTGAGACCGAACAACATGAGGATCATTATCGTCGTAAACAGCAGAATAAAAAAAACAAGTGGTAGCGCAAAACCTTCATGATGCTGGTGCAATCTGTTCATACGGCCGCCCCTTTCTGTGTTTGACGATGAACCGGTTAACGCGTTAAGGGGAAGAGGTACCCCTCGTGTAAGATATCTGCACACTGGAGCGTGACATGAAGGATCTCTCCTTCGTTTTGAAAGGCTCTTGCGGGTGGCAGAGGGGGTCGGCAGACGTTTAAAAATAAAGGTTTGGGACAAGGATCCGGCGGGGTAGCGTTAGCATCATCCGGTTCCTGTTCTGTCGTTTCCTTATCTTGCCAAGTACATATAAGGGTATCTCGGGCAGAAGAGATGAACTGATCGAGCGAGATGAGACGGACATGGGTGATCCGACCCACAGCATCCATCATATAAAAACCTTGTCCATCGGTCGTGGCGGTTATTTTAACAGCTGTTTGGCTGATACTTTTAAACCAGGATAGAACCGTCTCAAAATCATACCCTGCTTTTGTTTTGACGGAAAGAGACTGGCTTACGCCTTGACCAGATAAAAGAAGGGAAAAGGCAAACAAGCTGATGAGACTTACGAGTAAAAAAGCAGCCAGGAGTTCGACGAGGGTCATCCCTTTCACGGAGACATACCTCCCACCAGACCATCAATAAGCACAGGATTACGTTTATGATCCCCGATCAGGAAGGCAAGATGATAGAGGGGAGACGGGAGAGCGGCTTTATTGTCAGCGGTAATGGGTTCGATCCAGTAACAGATCGTGATCGTTTCATGGTTACGCTCAAGTGACGTGATAAGCGAAGGTGGGAGGTAAGGAGAAAGTGCTTCCCGGTCGTGATCGGTGAGCGGTATAAAAGAAAGCGTGTTATCGGCTTGAATAGGATAGTAAGGAAGGTGGGTAAGTGAAGTGTATGATAGTTTCTCCTGGAGCATCCGGCATATACCCTCTTTCCCGGACGTATTTGCAGGGGAATCCGTGTCGGATAAGCCCTCCTCGCTTAACCGGCGGGCAAGCAGACTGTCGACGCGGAGAGCAGGCATCGTCCGCTCAGCGTTAACTTCATCAGCGAGAGCACGCCCGGCCTGCAAAAGAGCTTCACCAATTTTTCTCATATCTTGCCAGTCTTCCATTTTTTGATTGGCTAAATAAGCTAGTCCCAGCGCTTGATAGAAAAATAGACTGATGAGTCCAAGCAAAAATAAGCTGGCCAGGACTTCGACGAGGGTCATACCGTGGGATTGCGAGAAGATCTTCATAACGCGCGATTTAGAATCGATGGTTATCACCTTTTCCGAATATCCGATTGTACACCAGTCAGTCGAACTGGGAAAAACATCTAAAAGTTGACATATGTTATATTTACACGTTGAAACTTGTGTGGCTTGTGATGACAATAGGAATTCTTTACTATATAATACTCACAGGAAAAGATAAGAGCAATGGTCTCTATTTTAACTCCTACTTAACTCCTACATCTAATTCTACCGCTTTTCATCAGGTAGAGAAACACAAAAATGTGAAAAAGAAAGATACGGCTATATTAAGGAGGGGGGTGCATGGCTACACATCGGCGCCTTCGTTTAGGCGATTTGCTCATAGAAAGCGGCGCCATCACCCCGGTCATGCTCGAAGAAGCGCTTAAAGAACAAAAGCGGACCAAGGAGCGGCTCGGAGATATTTTGTTGCGCCGCGGTCTCATCAGAGAAGACATGCTTTTTGATGTTTTGTCATCGCAAATGGGCATCGAGCGTATCCGCGGAGAAGACGTTCATGTTGAACCAGAGCTTTTACAGCTCATACCAGAATCGATGGCCAAAAAATACCGGGTCCTTCCGACGGGGCGTGATGGACAAAAACTTATCGTAGCGATGGTCGACCCGCTTGATTACTATGCGATGGATGACCTAGAACTATTAACCGGGTATACTATCCAGCCCGTTCTCATCAGTCGTGAAGACTACCATCTAGTACTCGCTCGCCTGTACCGTCAGGGGGATACTTGGGAAAAAGAAGGTGCGTTAGAGGACGAACGCGATGAGATAGAAATAGCACTCGTAGATTCCCCAGTCGCACGCTATGTGCAAGAGATATTGGAACGGGCGGTACGGTTAAAAGCGAGTGACGTGCATATTGATCCGCAAAGCACAGATGCAGAGCTACGCTTTCGCCTAGACGGGAAGTTGCACTCAGAAGGCACGATCTCTAAGAGTCTGTATCGATCGGTTGCTACGAGGGTGAAGATTTTGGCAGAGCTCGATATTGCCGAGTACAGAAAACCGCAAGACGGTCGATTTCGAATGCAAGTTGATGGGCGGGAGATCGACGTTCGTGTATCGGTGCTTCCGACAATTCATGGTGAAAAGGTCGTACTGCGTCTCCTAGATCGCCGAGGTGGTTTGTTGTCACTAGGCGAACTCGAATTTAGCCCTGAGCATATGACGCGTCTTAAAGCGATCATGCAGCGGACCTATGGCATTATTTTGGTCACTGGACCGACGGGAAGTGGCAAGACGACGACACTCTATGCCATGCTCAAAGAAAAGCAAGACGAGACGGTGAACATCATCACCATCGAAGATCCGGTCGAATATGAGCTCGCAGGTATCAACCAAGTGAACGTTCAGGTGCAGTCGGGTCTTACCTTTGCCTCAGGTTTGCGGGCCATCTTACGGCAAGATCCTAATATTATTATGGTCGGTGAGATTCGTGATCTGGAGACTGCAGAGATTGCGATTCGGGCTGCGTTAACCGGGCATCTCGTCCTTTCTACGCTGCACACGAATGATGCCCTGGGGGCGATCGATCGTTTGAAAGATATGGGTATTCCGGCCTATCTCATCGCTGCGGCGACGAACGGCGTCATCGCCCAGCGCCTTGTGCGGCGCATCTGCATGCAGTGTCGTACACCGTATACACCGTCGGAAGAGGAAAGGATTATTCTGGAAGCGCATGGGAAGAGTGGTGTGACGGAGCTGTATCATGGGCGCGGTTGTGCAAGCTGTGGCATGACTGGGTATCGCGGGCGGATTGCTGTTCATGAAGTCGTCTTGTTTGATGAAGCGATCCGGCGGAAAGTGGCCGGCGGTACGGAGAGTGATGCCTTACGTCAGATCGCTCGCGAAAAAGGATATGGTACCCTCTGGGAAGACGCACTTAAAAAAGTATTAGAGGGTAAAACGACGATGCAGGAAGTGCTGGCAGAAGTCAGCACTTAGACAATTCAGCACTTAGAAGCCATGGATTAAAAGTTAGCACATGAAATTTTCAAAAAATGGTCGTTTCCATGCCATAGTTTAGAATTTTTTACACGAGAGCGGCTTGTAAGCTTTGTGTTTTTGTAATGTTGGGGAGCACGGAGGGCTAGGAAAGGGAGAAAAGCGTGCCGATTTATCGTTATGTTGGGTTAGATGCACAAGGGAAAAAACGCCGTGGGACAGTTGAAGCGGCCGATTTACAAAGGGCGCGCACGCGTCTTGCGACGCAGTCGCTGATTGTCATCGAGCTAAGCGATCTTACCCGGAAAGAGCGGCCGTTCTTTCCTTCGTCATTTAGCATGGAAAGAAAGTCGCGCCCGATGGCGATGAAAACGTTTCTTCTTTTTGTGCAACAATTTAGTGCACTTTTAAAAGCTGGCATTCCCATTGTTCGCGCCCTGCAGCTTATGGCCGATGAGACGAGAGATAAACGGCTAAAGGTGATTCTGATCGATGCCATCGAACACATAGCCGCAGGATCAACGCTCTCTAGCGCCTTATCGCTTCACTCGGGTGTGTTCCCTCCTTTTTTTGTGGCGCTTATTCGCTCCGGTGAACAATCTGGCGAGCTTGCTACTGCGCTCGCGCAGGCAGCCGAGTTTTACGAAAAGCAGCACACGACGCGCGAGGAGATCAAATCTGCGCTGATCTATCCTGCGGTCATCACCGTTTTCGCTCTTTCTACAATGTTGTTCATGCTTTTTTTTGCTGTGCCACGATTTGCCGGATTGTATACGGATTTCGGTGTGAGTATTCCCGGTCCGACTCAGTTTTTGCTCGACTTATCGGATATTGTTAGGACATACGGCTGGCTGATCGCCGCCATCCCTCTCATCATGTGGGCGAGCACGCAACTTTTTCGACATGCATCGTTTGTTAAAAGGTTGCGGTTTATCGGCGACCAATTGTTACTGCATATGCCGGTTATGAGCGGCATTCAGATAAAAGGTGCACATGCGCGTTTGGCACGCACGCTTGCGACATTTTACCGTGCAGGCGTTCCACTCACTCAAGCTTTACGCGCTGGTCAGGAACTATTAGGGAACGCTATTTACCGTCGGTCTTTGAAAGGGGTGATAGAAAGGGTCGAAGGAGGGGAGCCGCTCTCCCGTGCATTTCGCAACACGCACACGTGGACACCGCTTTTTGTGCACATGGTCGAGATCGGTGAAGCGACGGGGGAGCTGGAAGAGACACTGGAAAAACTTGCTTCTTTCTATGAACAAGATGTCGCTCAGACGGTGACGCGCTTCAAGGCGCTCATCGAACCGACGCTCATCGTGCTGCTTATGGTGCTCGTCGGTGGTTTAATGCTCCTTATGTTTATTCCGATGCTCTCGATGTATCAGCAGTTTGTGTAGAAGACGATCTTTAAAAAAAGCGTTATGGACTTAGCATGAGAAGCGAAGGACAAGACGATCAAGAAAAACATATGAGGAGGAACCGATCATGATTTTAACCAATTCAGGGAAACAAGCTGAAAAGCGGCAAAAAGGTTTTACACTCATCGAACTGCTCGCTGTCTTTGTCATTTTAGCCGTTCTGGCCGGCATAGCCGTTCCGTTCATCGGCGGTATTTTGGAAAATGCACGGCTCGATGCGACGCGTTCGACCGCGGTAAATTTTTATGAAGCATCGCGGCTTTATCTTATCGGTGAAAATAAAGAATTTAAAAATGCAGAGGTCACAGTAAGTGATATGGTAGATGCGGGATACATTTCTGAACCTTTAAAAGATGGTTGGGGAAAGGTTATTAAGAAGG
>PEBX01000103.1 GCA_003050645.1 Candidatus Carbonibacillus altaicus | reverse complement strand
TATAACATGATCTACACACATTACAATGATTTTTCCAGAAAAGATTCCGGCTAAAGCCGACGATAAACCCGCCTTTTTACTCGGGCTTAAGCCCGGTAACTTGCGGCGGGTTTAAGGATCGGTCATTTAACCGCAACCGTCTAACCACAACCGTGAAAAAGGCGTCGCTCAGAGATCTTGTTTTTGTTTATATGCCCGGATAACTGCTGTCGATAAATAAGGTAAAGCAGCCCAGGTCAGGCGGTTGTGTTTCACCAGGGCATCACGCATATCCGTTGAGAGCGTTCGTACGGGCCGTGTTAAGAGATGTTCTTCTGGGCTGACTGGGGAGAACGGTTCTGTATGGAGAGTGTGTGTAGCGTTCGTTTCACCGGGCGCTGGATGCACCTCGTTTTGAGGTGGATCTAACCAAGCGTTAAGCGGAAGTTCTTCGAATATTACGACTTCTTCAAAGCCAGCTTCACTGTAGCGCATCTGCCATTCTTGGGGTGTATATAGCTTTTGTAAGCCGTAAAAAACGAGTAGTTCTTGTTCCAGTGTTCTAGGAAGCGGCACATCTCCGCGCATCATTTCACGATTTAAAACCATTCCCTGGGGATGAAGCCAGTCTAGAATACGTGTTAGAAGACGATCGGATAAAAAACTCATGACCGACTCCATCCAGATAACGTGAAATGTCGCATCTGGGAACGTTATCGTTTCTATATCTGCTTCAAGGAGTTCGATGGTGAGCTTTAAGTTGGAAAATCGTTGTTTGGCGCGTGTCACCATACGCGCATCCCGCTCGATACAGTTTACTTCATATCCTTTTTGAACGAGATATGGTGTCACTGCCCCAGTACCGCAACCGATTTCTAGTAGACGTGGCATAAAGCGGTCAGTAGCACGTCCGTTAGATGTTGCCTTATTTGAAAAAGTTTCACCAGATGGTAGGTAACTTAGCATAGAAAGACTCGCCGGAAGCCCGCCGGGATGAGCAAAATCAATGCCTAATTCGGCCAAAAGATTGAGATACGGGGAAGGCATCGTTGTCCTCCTTACAGTGTCTGAAAATGTTAGACACGCGGTTAGTGTAACGTATGCCGCCCCCCTTTTTTTGCGCGGGCTTTCGTCTTAGACGATCATCGGAAGCTGATGGTTATGGAAAACGCGTAGCATTTATTCATGATTGAAAGCTATTGGCGGTGAGATGTTTTTGAATGAGCTGGATGAGTTCTTGGGTACGCTTATGATCGTTATATAAGTCGTATTCACTGATGTCGACAATGAGCAATGGGGCATGGTTAAATGATCGGATCCACGTTTCATAACGGTTATACAACATTTCCCAGTATTGAACCGGTGTTTTGAGTTCCATGGGTCGGCCGCGTTTTTGAATGCGTTCAATAATGGTGTGAAGATCCCCGCGCAAATAGATCACAAGATCGGGTGGCGCAAAGTAAGGAAAGGTCGTCATCGCCTCAAATAACGAACGGTACGTATGATAATCCCTTTGACTTAAGTTGCCAGCTTCATATTGCAAGCGGGCAAGAATATCGACATCCTCGTAGATCGTACGATCCTGTACATAACCATGGGAATCATGAAAGATACGCTGGTGTTCTTTAAAGCGTTCGGCCAAGAAATAAATCTGCACGTGAAAACTCCAGCGGCTAAAATCTTCATAGTAATCTTTAAGGTAGGGGTGATCATCCACCTTTTCCATGGACAGTTTATATCCGAGTGCATCGGCTAAGGTTTTGGCCAAAGATGTTTTTCCGACGCCGACCATGCCGGCGATAGAGATTAAAGGTCCTCTTTTTGTATGATGGTCCGTCATTTGTTATGCGTTTACTCCTTTTAAATTGTTTTTGAATAAAAATAAAAGGCCACAAGTGAATGACCATCTATGTCAAAAGGTGAGCGCATAGAAATGTTTACGGATAGAGTGAACGCGTTAACGAGTTAATGCATAGAAGCGTTCCTGGATGGTGTTTAAAAGATTTTGTAATGATGCCGCATCGGCGACGAAATCGATTGCATCCCCGTCGATGGTGTAAATTGTTTGCGGGCGTTCGAATTCTGCATACCATTCGGAAGGAGCTGCTCCTTCAAAAAAAAGGTGCTCATAACGCGCGGCAATGAGTGCTAGATAATTCGGATCGATCGCCTGCTCGAAAGGACGACCCCGTTTTTTGATGCGTTCGAGCAAAGTAGGAAGGGATGCGCGAATATATACGATCATAGCTGGGCGGGGAAGGGTTGACGTGAGGGTGTGGACCATTTGTCGGTAGACTTTATACGTCTCCGGATCCAGCGTAGCTTCAGCAAAAATAAGGTTTTTTAAGATATGATAATCGCTGACGACTCCGCTTTCTTCCATATCTTTCTGGTAGGCGCGAAGCTGTTCATAACGGTCGATCAAAAAAAATGACTCGGTGTGAAGCGCCCAACGTTTGGGGTTTTCATAAAACTGGGTCAGAAAAGGGTGCTCTTGAACGTTTTCCAGCATACAGGTAAAACCGAGGTGATCGGCAAGGGCGCGTGCCAGCGTTGTTTTCCCGGCACCGATCGGTCCTTCCACAGCAATCCAGCGTACCATAGCGATCGCTCCTAAATCAATCGTCGTTTTAAGGTTGAGAGAGATCTGAACGCTCGTTTTTCGTTTAGGTGAATCGGATCATAGACGAAGAAAAGAAGTCGATGGGTTTATTCTAGCATAATGTGGCGTCTAAAAGAAATGAAAATGGGCAAGGGCCTTGCATCGGACATGTTCCCATTTGGGTAAGTGCACATAGGCTGTATAGCAGGTTGGCAAGGGGGGGGTGTGATGTGCCGGTTGTCAAAGCGACATGGGATGAAATTCAACTGCTCGCGCGTCTTATTCGTGCAGAAGCAGAAAGCGAAGGCGACCTCGGTATGCTCATGGTTGGCAATGTTGGCGTGAATCGCGTTCGTGCCGATTGTTTAGATTTTAAACAAATTCGCACGATCAGACAGATGGTTTTTCAAAGTCCGGGTGGGTTTGAGGCCGTACAAAAAGGTTATTTTTACCAGCGCGCTCGCAGCAGTGAAATTCGTCTCGCTCAAAAGGTAATTCAAGGACAGCGCTTTCATCCCGCCAAATATGCCCTCTGGTTTTTCAAACCGTATGGCGGTGGCTGTCCGCCGCAGTGGTACAATCAATGGAATAGCGGTCGTTTTAAATCGCATTGTTTTTTTCATCCGACGCGTTATACGTGTCCGAGCGTCTATCGCTGGTAAGTGCAGGTTCTTTGGGCTCCATCCAGGCAAAGCCTAAAAAGGAGGATTATGATGTCGCAGAAAAAGGAAATGATAGAGGAACACGCGAGCGAAGTCGATGTTCAAAAAGATTTGGAAAGTGAAACGATACAGGTAACGCATGATCCGTCCATATCCGGTACAGCGTCGCCAGTAGAGTTAAACGTTCCGTATGACACATCGAACGTTTCTTATGGAATAGAGTGGGGAACGTATCCGCACGATAACGCTATTTACGAGACTTATAAGGGATCGTATGCCGGGTTTCCTTGGATGGAGGGTGAGATGGTCATGATGCCGACATCTTATGTAAGCCAGCCGTCGTGGGAAGTATCGAGTGGGCCGTACGATACGCGACATGCATATTTTACACATCCTCAACCTGCACAGCATGGGGGAGGGCACGCTCCGATGACCCCGTCGGTTCCTGGACCATCCGTAGGCACGAATCCTGTTCCGGTCTCACCTCAAAGTGCGTCTTATCCTATGATCCCCTACATGCCCTATGGTATGTTTCCTTCCTTCTGGCCTTATCCGCCCATGTCGAGTGGCACAACCGTGCCCGGTGTTCCGCAAACGGAAGAACAAATGCTGGCGGAACAGTCGTATGTTGAAAATATTTTACGTTTTAACCACGGTAAGATGGCGACGTTTTATCTCACTTATGAAAATAACAGCGAATGGAATGCGAAGGTCATCCACGGTGTCATTCAGACGGCGGGGCGCGATCATATCATCGTAAGCGATCCCGATACGGGCAAGCGTTATCTCTTGCTCATGGTCAATCTCGATTACGTCGTCTTTGATGAACCGATTACCTACATTACCCCCAAGGTTCCTTCTTATGTGCAGATGCATCTCGAAGAGCGCGGTTAAGACGTTTGTTCGTTTAGCGCGCTAGGATCTATACGGAGCGCCGTACATCTTGCATCAAGTAGGGTGAATCACAAGACATGTATAAAGGGTGGCCAACCGGCTACCCTATTTATGATGTTTGACAAAAAACAACCGAAAAAGGGGATGAACGATTGTTAAAGAAACCGTTCTTAAGTGTTATTGGGGTGTTCCGCTTGATCGTACTCAATATAGGGTTGACTATGGGGTTGAATATGGGAGTGACTATGGGGTTAAGCGAGGGGTTGACTGTAGGCATGATGCCTTTACAGAATACGGTCTTTTCTACGGACCATCGCGATGTCTGTGCGCTCGTTCAAAAGGCAAATCTTGTTGCCGTTGTGTCCATCGTCGATACTCAAGAGGACACGATTCAAAAAAGTAGAACGGGGGAGAAAGTGGGTCATAGAAACGTTATTCGTGTCTGGCAACCCATCCGTGTGCAGGAGGTGCTGGGCCCTAACACTCCCTCCACTTTCCAGAACATAACTTTACAGACATACGCCCTCGATCCCCAACCACCGGCACCCGATCCCCTCAATGCGCGCTATCCTGGTGCATATGCAGAAGGCATGTATGTGATGTTTTTACGGGGGGTGAATGCTACAGTCTACGAAACGGTGGAAGGATGGAAAGGTGTTTATCCGCTTCGAGACGGTCGTTTGAGCGTATTGGAAGGATATGGTTTACCCTCTTTGACGGGGATGAATAAAGACACACTTAAACAGATGGTCCAGCGCTGCAAGTAATAAAGTAAATAAACATAAACATGATAGTATGTAAAAGTTGATTGAGGTTCATGATCCCTTGTGATACAATGAAGTTGGGAATATAACGGTTTAAGGGCTGTATGTTGGTGAGTCAAAATGCAGATGAATCAAAATATAAAAAAATAACATGAGCCACGTCATTATCAGTTGTGCAAGGATGTGTTACAACGGAGGATCATCGATGAAAGTCGAACAACCTCAGTTAAATACTGGATTGATACCGTTTGAACAAACACTTGAAATGAACATTCTCGGTATGGACTGCACAAACTGTGCCCGGAACGTAGAGGCGGCTTTGTCGGCTTTGCCCGGTGTTCAACGTGTTCAAGTCTTTTTGTCCACCGAAAAAGCAAGGGTCGCCCTCGATCCGGAGAAAGTCACCGTTGACATGCTTACTAAGGTCGTCGAGGAGGCCGGGTACAAGGCAACAATCCGCAGTGACAAAGGTTTGAGCAAAGACGTGTTCACGGCCAAAAATGATCCCGTCGTCGCCCCCACACGGTCTTTATGGACGATTCTCTGGGGTGTGTTTGGCCTTGTTTTGTTTATCGTCGTCATCGGGGAAGGGTTTGGGTGGATCGATCGATTGACGGCCCGGATCCCTTTTCTTTTTGGACTCGTGCTTGTCGTGTGGATCGGCTATCCCGTCTTCCGTCATACTCTAAAGGCCCTTCTTCGTCGCCGAATCACATCACATACGCTCATGACCGTCGGCGCGGCGGCCGCTCTTCTCTCCGGTGAGTGGACCACGGCGGCGATCATCGCCTTCTTTATGCGCCTTGGTGAGTTCATCGAACGGCAGACGACGGACAAGGGGCGTGAAGCGTTGAAACTGCTCCTGGAAAAGGCACCGCAGCGGGCCCGTGTGGAGCGGGATGGCGCGTTTGTAGAGATCGAGGCGGAAGCAGTTCTACCGGGCGAGATTGTGGTTGTTAAGCCCGGAGAGCAGGTGCCAGTTGACGGAGAAGTATCCTTTGGCCGCGCATCGGTCAACCAGGCGGCGATTACAGGGGAACCCGTGCCGGTCGACGTCGAGACCGGTAGTCCAGTACTGGCCGGATCCGTCGTCGTAGAGGGGACGCTCAAGGTGAGAGCTGAAGCCGTCGGTCGGGAGACGAGTTATGGAAAGATCGTTCGACTGGTCGAAGAGGCGGAGTCGAGCCGGGGCAGGATGGGCCGCCTGGCCGATCGCATTTCGGCCTATTACCTCCCAGTTGTCGCGGTTTTGGCCCTCCTCACTTTTTTTATTTCCCGTAATGTATCGGCCACTGTTTCCGTTCTGGTCGTAACGTGTACGTGCGCTTTTGCCCTGGGTACGCCCGTTGCAGTGCTGGCCGGCATCGGGGCTGCTGCCCGTCGAGGTGTCGTCATCAAAGGTGGTGCCGCCGTGGAAGCACTGGGTGCCGTCGATGCGCTTTTACTCGACAAGACCGGCACCCTCACGTCTGGGCGACCGGAGATCACGGACGTTGTCCTGATCGACAGGAATGTAGGGGCTCGAAGGAGAACGTCGGATACAAAGACCGTTCGTGATGCTGGATACCCGGATGACGTGGCGGAGGCGGGAGAGATGGCACCGGTCTCGGAAGCAAAGGAGACCCAGTTGATCTTGTTCCTCGCTGCTTCGGCCGAACGGTATTCCGAACATCCTCTGGCGCAAGCCGTTGTGGAGGTGGCGCGAAGACACGGCCTTTCTGCGGTAGAACCGGAAACGTTTGAGGCGCTTCCCGGCAGAGGGGTTCGCGCACGAGTACAGGGCCGACTCGTTGCCGTCGGCAGCCCGAAATGGATCATGGAGGAAGTCGCCCCCCATTCGGTGGATCTTCCTCCAGAGTTGGCACACCATCTCAGTACGGGCAAGACGCCGCTTGCCGTAGCGGTGGACGGTCGGCTTCGTGCCGTAATGATGGCTCAGGATCGCCTGCGTCCGGAAGTTTTAGAGGTATTGTCCGAGCTTAATAGTTTCGGAGTCAAAGAAATAGTAATGCTTACCGGTGATCACGCGGCAGCTGCCGAAGCCGTGGCCGACCGCCTGCGCGCCGCTGGTCTTAAGATTGAAGTCAGGGCGGGTCTCCTCCCGGCGGACAAACAACGCACGGTCAAAGCGTATCAAGACCGCGGCCGCCACGTGGCCTTTGTCGGCGACGGCGTGAACGATGCCCCGGCCTTGGCCCAAGCCGACGTCGGTATCGCCATGGGCGAGGCGGGGACGGCCATCGCCGCCGAATCGGCGCATGTAGTGCTCCTTCGTGACGATTTTCGCCTTCTCGCTGAAGCCTTCCGCCTCGCGCGCCGGACGGTGCGGGTTATCAAAGGGAATCTAGGTTTTACCATCGGCTACAGCCTTCTGGGGGTGGCGCTAGCCGCTGTCGGGATTTTACCACCTGTGCTGGCGGCGGCGGCACAGTCGATTCCGGACGTTTTCATC
>PEBX01000102.1 GCA_003050645.1 Candidatus Carbonibacillus altaicus | reverse complement strand
TCGGTCAAGCATACTGTTCTTGACTGACAAAAGCGATGAGCGCTGCGACTGCTTCATTTTCATCATGTCCTTCAGCGCGGATCGTCACGTCACTCCCCGGTGCGACCGCAAGACTCATCACACCCATAATGCTTTTGGCATTAACCTGTTTATCCCCACGTACAAGAGTAATCTCGGCTTGAAAGCGATTGGCGATTCTCACAAAATGCGCCGCCGGACGCGCTTGCAGACCGGTTTGTAGACGAACTTTTGCTGTCTGTTCGACCATCCCTAACCCCCTCCTTCTCACACACTTCGCTTATTGTACATTATACCAATTTTTTTAGGGACAACCTACCGATTGTTGAAATTTTTTATATGGGTCACTTTTTCATGTGTTTACTGTCGCAGTCGATCAGCTAGTTTACGTATTTTTCGCAAGCGATGATTGACCGTTGATTTGCTCAGCGGACGCGGCTTGATTAAGACCCCCAGTTCACTCAACGTAGCCTCTGGGTACTTAAGACGGGCTTCGGCCACTTCCCTTAGTTTGGGAGAAAGAACAGAAAGCCCCAGCCGTGCATCGATGAGTTCGATGTCGCGGACCTGCTCCAGGGCAGCCTGCACTGTTTTATTTAAGTTAGCGGTTTCACAGTTCACAAGGCGATTGACCGTATTTCGCATATCTTTCACAATTCTCGCGTCTTCAAAACGAAAAAGCGCACGATGCGCACCAATTAAGTTTAAAAAAGACGTAATTTTTTCTCCTTCTTTAAAATAAACGATCCAGCCGCGTTTTCGCTGAAGTATTTTCCCTTCTAAGGCAAAACGGTTGAGATGCGTTTGAATTTCCAATGCATGGGCCTCATCCCTGGCCATGAGCTCCAGGTGATAAGATGCTGATGAAGGAGCATTCACCGATCCGCGCGAAAGAAACGCGCCGCGAAGATAAGCGCGGGTACAATCCTCCGCGGCGGTTAGGGCCGAATGTAGCGGACCAGAAAACGCCCGCGCACCCTGCTCGTAGGTTAGCCCGAGCGTCTTCGCGATCTTCTCCGGGGGAACGTGGAGACGGATGCCATACGTATTATTTTTTTTAAGGCGCATATTTTTGCGTGCGCTCACTTCACCCACCGGCCCGAAAAGTTCCCGTGCGGCCATATAAATGCGCCGGGCAATCGCTGCATTTTCTGTATAAAATATAACACTTTCCGTTTCATCATGCGCTTCTATGTGTGCAGAAAGACGGGCAATCGCCGCCAACTCCGCCGGAAGGCAGATGGGCTCCAGCGGAAGGCGACTGAGTTCTTCTTTGACTTCTCTGGCAAAGGACATAGCCGGTATGCCCCCTTGATTGCTTCGTAGCGTTGTGCTACCGATGTTATGTTACATTCGTAGCATTTGCTACCGATGTTATGTTACATTCGTAGCATTTGCTACCGATGTTATGTTACAATAGCACAGCGTCTAAATCGATCCGATCACTTCCTGCATGAGGTCGTTTAAAGCAGCGTGATCGTGTCTTACGACACCATCGTGAATCGCCAGGAGTGGCGCGCTCAAGACGTCATATCCCGCCTGTTTCAACGCTGCAACATCCGCGGTAACGGGTGCTTGCCCCCCCTGCTCATACGTTTCGCGAACGTCTTCCGGGAGCGGAGAAGTGTTCACCATAACCGTTTTGAAGAGATGGCGAGCGCTATGGGATTCGATCGCCTCGATATGATCGAGTACATCATAGCCGTCCGTCTCGCCGGGTTGCGTCATCAAATTGGCGATATAAATCTTTCGCGCCGAACTTTCGGCAATCGCCGGCACGATTCCCGGTACGAGGAGGTTAGGGATCAGACTGGTGTAAAGAGAGCCCGGGCCGAGCAGAATCACATCCGCCTGTTTTATGGCAGAAAGCGCTGCCGGAAGCGGCGAGACATGCGTTGGGTCCAGCCAGACACGCCTGATCCGCGCTCCACCGTTTGGAATGTTCGACTCGCCGATAATCTCCCGCCCGTCTACCAAGGTCGCGCGCAGGCTGACCGGGATATTCGCTGCTGGAAGCACTTCGCCCTGTACCGCTAAAACCCGACTTAAGGCTTTGACCGCCTGTCCGAAATCGCCCATTATATCGGTCATGGCAGCCAGCAAGAGATTGCCCAGGGCATGCCCGGAGAGAGCACCGTTTGTCTTAAAGCGGTAACGCATCAGTTCGTTTAAAAGCGACTCCTCTTTTGATAGCGCAGTCAGTACATTTCGCACATCACCGGGTGCCGGAATGTTCATCTCCTGCCTGAGCCTTCCCGTGCTCCCCCCATCATCCGCCACCGTCACGATAGCTGTAATGCCGTAAGGGCCATGTTTTAAACCGCGTAAAATATGGGACAGCCCACTTCCGCCGCCGATGGCCACGAGGCGGACGAACTTATTTGTCTTCATCCTGCGTTCCCCTTTTCCTCTAAAACGATTCGCTTTTTACACCTCACAACCGTTCCCGATCTTTGTCGATATCCCGGTGTGATACAGTAACCGGTTCTTCTTTACCCAGCACCTGACGCAGGTATTCAGCGAGTGCCACGGAGCGATGCTGTCCACCCGTGCAGCCCAGTGCAATCACAAGCTCAGCTTTTCCTTCGCGTTTATAAAGCGGTAAGGTGTAGTGCAAAAGATCGAGCAAGCGTTTGATAAATTGTTCGGTCTCTGGACGCGATAATACATAATCGTAGACAGGCTGATCTTTTCCGGTCAAAGGTTTAAGCTCTGGAATATAATGCGGATTCGGCAAAAAACGAACGTCCAATACGAGATCGGCATCTTGCGGGGGGCCGTGTTTAAATCCGAAAGACATCAGATGGATACGCATCTTCCCTTGCGCATCGGACGGTGCAAAACGACGGGTGACGAGTTCACGAAGATCCTGCGGTTTGAGATCGCTCGTGTCAATCAGCTGATCCGCCCGTCTGCGGAGCGCCTCGAGGGCCTCGCGCTCTTTCTTAATACCGGCGACAATCGAACCGTCGTCCGATAGAGGATGCGCTTTACGCGACGCTTTATAGCGACGGATGAGCACATCGTCTCGTGCATCAAGAAAAACGATGGTGTAAGAAAGACCCATCGTCTCAAGTTCGAAAAGAGCATCGCTGAGTGCATCAAAAAATGCACGGCCGCGCAAATCGACGACCAGCGCAGCGCGTTTAACCTCTCCTTGCGACCGCTGCAGGAGTTCGGCAAATTTACCGAGGAGCGCCGGGGGGAGATTATCGACACAAAAATAACCCAGTTCCTCCAACCGCTTAATAAATACTGTTTTTCCCGCACCCGAAAGACCGGTGATGATGAATAGTTGTGGATCGCTTGGCATGGAGATCACGCCCTTCTCCTACAAGGCTCGGTTCTTAAGAACCCGGTTCATGTTCGATCGGCCACATTTCCTTAAAGTATCCGGCATCATCCAGGTGATAGGAAAGAAGCTCACCTTCTTCGGTGTAGCGGAATTTACCAGTTAATGTATGCGCATCGTCCTCGGCCTGTGCCAGTTGCCAAAGAACGAGACGATCCCCTGCTGGCATCGGCAAATGCTTCAGATGATCAATAGGATGCCAGGACAGGATCCCTTCTTCACAGACGTCCCGGGCGTTTCCTTGATATCGGTCGATGACAAAGGTAAAGAGCATCCAACTCAGCGTCTCGTTCGATATCGTAGCATGCTCTTCATGTGGAAGCGCCTGCTCCTGTGTACGTGCAGTCGGTAGTTCAGGTGTCGATATTTGTCTGTGTGCAGATGTCTGTTCTTGAATTATAGTCATTACGGCTCCTAGCTTCGGATGGGTAATCGTAAGACCTGCTTCTTCATATATTTCACGGGCGATAGCTTCACCTAACGATTCCTCCGGGTCAGCTTTCCCGCCCGGTGCATACCAGAACTGACGACGCGGCTTTTGAAGAAGCAGAACTTCCTTCCGCTTTCGATCGATAATAAGACCGTTCACCACACGTCGCATGATCTTCACCTCACCTCACAAGCATACCATGAACGCCTCCGCTCGACAACAGAACAACAAGACCAGAATGCAACGCATGGCAAACGCGTGAGATCGTATCTTTCGGCTCAATGCATCGACCGAAAACGATCATCGTAGACACTCTCTTCCTAGATAGTCCTGGATAGGTCGAGCGCATATAAGAACCGTACACGACGACCGTGCGCAAAAAAAGACGCAGCTCGCGCTGCGTCCATGGATCTATATGATTAAGGGGGTCATTACAGTTTTTATTATACCCCGCGATTGTTGCAAACATATTACAACCATATTAAGATTTGTTAACAATCACCGCTTCTTCTTTACCTTCTGCCCGTTCCCGATCGGCCAGTGTCTCCACATACTGCTGGGCACTGTTGGCGGCAATAGCCCCGTCGCCGGTTGCCGTGACGATTTGACGCAGCGTCTTTTCACGTACATCACCAGCAGCAAAAATACCAGGAATGCGTGTACGCATCAGCTCATCGGTCACGATATACCCGGCCTCATTGGTAATCCCCAAGTCTAAAAAGGGTTTCGTGAGCGGATCCATCCCGACATAAATAAAGACACCCTGTACGGCCAGATCCTTTCTTTCACCGCTTTTCACATCACGCAATACGACGCCTTCGACCCGTTTGTCACCGACGATCTCATCGACGACGTGATTCCAGATAACTTCGATTTTATGACTTGCAAACAGACGGTCCTGCAATATTTTTTGCGCCCGGAACGCATCCCGCCGATGCACAACCGTAACCTTTTTGGCGAAACGGGTAAGATACACGGCTTCTTCTACCGCCGAATCTCCACCGCCCACGACGACGAGCTCGCGTTCTTTGAAAAAGGCTCCATCACAGATGGCACACCAAGAGACGCCGCGTCCACTCAGGCGATCTTCACCAGGAATACCGAGCTTGCGCGATTCTGCACCGGAGGCAATAATGAGAGCGCGCGCATCAAAGTGTCCGTCCAAGGTCTTAACACGTTTAAAATGGCCGTGATCTTCGACGCCTGTCACGTCTCCATAAACGTATTCCGCACCGAACTTTTGGGCATGTTCGAACATCTTGTTGGAAAGATCCGGTCCCAAAATGTGATCATAGCCGGGGTAGTTTTCAACATCTTCCGTATTGGCCATTTGCCCGCCTGGAATCCCCCGCTCGATCAGAACCGTTTTCATGTTGGCACGAGAAGTGTAGACTGCCGCCGTCATACCGGCCGGACCTGCACCGACGATCACCACATCGTATAAGATATCGTTTTTCATGTTCACAACACTCCTTATGGGATACCATCGAAAAAATTCGATCCTGTTTACACTTCTTATCATACGCCTTTATCTTCTATTTGTCTAGTGTTCCCATCGGAGGTCGTTTTTACATCGACTGAAAAATGGATTGAACCGGCGACACCGGGGGTCATGCCCTCCCGCCGTGCGTCCCGTCTTAAGACTTCGTAAAGCGCCTGGCCAAAGGCGCGAAACGCTGCTTCCCAGATATGGTGTCCGTGACTGGGCCGTCCCTTGATCAAGTCGAGATGAACCGTGGCCCGCCCCCCCTGGGCAAATCCCTCAAAAAAGGCAATCAGGTCTTCGCTCTTTAAGCCTTCGGTCTCTTCCGGCAACACCACCGATCCCGGGTTAAAGGAAAAGAGCGCCCGTTTTTCAAAACTCAAAACGACGCGGGCCAGAGCCTCATCGATCGTCCCGTAAGCAAAACCGTAACCGAACATCCCGCGTGATGCGTTCTCTTCCAGATACGTATCGATGGCCCGCCCCAGCGCCGTGCCCGTATCTTCAGTAATGACGTGCGCCAGAAAAAAGCCATCCAGTTTGGCCGTCGCTTTCACATTCAATCCGCTGCGCCAGGCGATATGTTCGAGCATGTGATTAAAAAACGGAAGCGGCGTCGTTAAATGCTCCTTCATCTCCCAGTCAATCGGGCCGTCGTCGATCACCACTTCGATATGCGACTCCCGCGTATGCCGAAAGACACGGATCGTATGCATCTCATCCCCTCCTCGCGCTTTTCATCCGATCAAAAACCAAATCTGCACAACCACCGTCTATCCGTATACGCTGCACAAAGATGTCCGTAGGCTTGCTTACGATACCGCCCTTTAGCCGCGGTATCACCGTTTGTCTGTGGCATCGCCATTTATCCGCGCCATCGCCGTTTATCCGCGCCATCGCCATTTATCCGCGGCGATCTAGATCAAGCGCGCGGGCGTGAGCAGGAAAACCTTCTTCTTCCGCCAGCAGTCGGGCATAAGGTCTTAACTGTTCATATCCCTCGATGTCGGTCCAGGCGACGGAGGTGCGTTTTAAAAAGTCGTGGACCGATAAACTGGAACGCGTCCTCGCATGTCCGCCCGTCGGTAAGATGGCATTCGTGCCGATCATAAAATTACCGAGCGGAATCGGTGTCGTTGCGCCTAACAAGATCTCTCCGGCATGTTTTAGCTTCGGCAAAAGACGCCATGGATCGCGGACATGGAGCTGCAGGTGTTCGGGCGCATAGGCATTACTCCAAGCCACAGCATCTTCCAGTGACTCGGTTAAGACAAGCGCACCGTATGTTTCAAAGACACTTTTTACAAAACTCTGGCGAGGTTCCGGAAGGCGATCGATGAGCTCAGGAAGAAACGTGCCTACCGCCTCAAAAACATCTTCCGCATAGGTCAAGAAGATGACACTGGAATCCGGTCCGTGCTCGGCTTCAACGAGCAAATCATGGGCGACCCATTCCGGCCGGGCCGTCTCATCGGCGATCAGGATCGCTTCCGAAGGTCCGGCAAACGGTCCCGGATCGATAACCTGACTCAAGAGCCGTTTGGCAGCAGTCACATAGCGATTGCCCGGACCGATGATCTTTTGCATGTTCGGCACCGTCTCTGTACCGTAGGCAACGGCTGCCACGCCCTGCGCCCCGCCGACGAGATAGACATCCTCGATGCCGCTCCGCCACGCAGCCAGATACAGTGCCTCATCCATGTCACCGTTCGCATTGGGCGGCGTGAGAACGATCGGATGCGGGACACCGGCGACCTTGGCCGGTACAGCCAACATCAGATAAACGGACGGAAACGATCCTTTCCCGCGCGGCACATAGAGAGCAACGCTATCGATCGGCGTCGTCTTTTCCCCGGCATACACCCCGGGGGATACCGCCATCGACCAGAACGGCGGGGGAAGCTGCGCCCGGTGATAACGCTCGATATGTTCTTGCGCCAGAGCGACTGCACGATCGAGATCGGGGCGGCGCGCCGCGATGGAGAGAGCCCGCTTTCGCACCACCTCCGGTGTGAGATAAAGCTGTTCACGCGCCATCCTCACGCCATCGAAGCGCTCGGTATAAGTGAGGAGCGCTTCATCCCCTTTTTCTCGCACCGCATCTACGATCGGCTGAACGTAGCGCATATCCTCCGTGATATCGTTTTCTACGCGCCGCATCAAACGGTTT
>PEBX01000101.1 GCA_003050645.1 Candidatus Carbonibacillus altaicus | reverse complement strand
GCGCCACACGAACGGAATATGCCTTCTGGCCACGTGCCAATGATTTGAAATGCTTTTCGTAGTGCTGCTCAACCTTCCACCAGGGAATCATTTGCGCGAGTTTTACCCAGCGATTGTTTTTATTCAATTTTCCACCGAAAGGCAAAAAGAAGTCATCCGGTAAAATCATCTGTTGTTCGCTTGATGCATACATCAGACAACACCTACGTGCATGGATTTTGAGGGATTAAGCACGAAATCCTTGTACTTGATTTCTCCACCAAGAGGCTGAAATCCTTCTCAGTAAAGGGTTTTTCGTTCGTTCAGCAGTCCCTAATTAGATTTTATTTATCTGATTATATTTCGGTAGGGAGCCGACTCCTAAAGTATCCCGTTCTACTCCCCCTCTGGGTTATCGATGTGAAATGCCAGGATCGGCAAACAAAAATGAAGCAGCTTTCTCCCCCCTCTCCGCTTCACTGGATACTGGTACTGACGGTTTCTGTGCGGGAGCCGTCACGGGTATTAATATCGGTGAGGCGTTAGAAACTGGAGTGTCGCGTTCTGGTGCAACGGACTCCAAATTTGTACCGTTCTGCTTCCCCTTCGCGTTATCTACCGGTGATACGGGATCGGCAAGCGATGTCGGCGGTTTGTTCACTTCTTGTTCCGCTACACTCCCCGATGCAATAATGGGACTTGTAGGTTCGGGCGTTGCGATTTCAGATTTTGTGGGGCTTAGATGCAACACTGCGCCTGTGCCGATCGTAGCCAAAACGATGACAATCAAAATGAAAATGCCCCATTTCTTGCTTCGGTTATCCATAATGGAAAGCACTCTGTTCTTCATATTCATCCTGCTGTCGGAGAAGCTGGTTGAGAATACGCTTTGTCTCCTTGAGTGCTTCTTCATAACGCCAATAATAGCTTCCACATACTGCTGCCGATTGTTCGTATCGGAATGTTTGATGACTTCCTCATCACAAGAAAGTTCGCATTGAAGCGCGATTTCCTGGGCCATTCGGTAGACAAATGGATTGAACCAATGCAGGTCGGTGGCCACAAACACAAGCATTTTTTATCCCAAATCCCCACGTTTCAAGTGAATCAGCTCATGCTTCAGGATGAACAGAAGCTCATTATCCGGGATATTGTCTGAAGGAAGAAAAATGACAGGACGGACAAATCCCACCAGCATCGGGCTGGGAATACCGGGACAAACCCGCAAGTCCACTTGCCGGGTTATCTTCATGTTCGCCTGAACATCCTGCAACAGATGCAGCGCTTGCCCATCCGTACATTCCGCACTCCAACGTTTCATCATGTTCAACAAACATCTATGCCGGATGGTGTGGTAAGTTAAAAACACAATCACTCCCGCTATCCAGAAGCTGCCAGCCAGATTAAACCATGGAAATGCCACTGCGGTCGCTGTTGCATGAGAAGCCGCCTGATCAGTGGAGTAACGACTGATGTGCTCCAGCACTGGGAGCAGCGCATCCATGGAAACAACCGGCACGGGGAGATGAAAGCGAAACGGAACAATAAGACCGATGATTATCACCAGCCATGCATAGTAGTGTCCCTTAGCCTTGACCTCCTCCCCGGAATGAATTCCGGGGATTCTCACGGGGAGGTTAGCGCTTGTTCAGCCTCATGCCTTTCAGCTTCGGCTTCATCGCAGCGCCATCGGGGCTTACGTCTCGGCCCGCCCCGGCTGCGTTCCGCCGGGTTTCGGCGTTACCGCACCGGGCGGCGGCCCTCGAACGGCGGCTTACGCCGCCTCGGCCAGGCCGCTAATCGCGAGGCTCACGTTCCAGGCTCCGACGGCATCCGCATGGCCGCGGTAGCCGCACTTCCGGACCGGAACCGGATGCCGTTTCGGTTCTCTTTTGCGCAGTGCCCGCACCGCGGGCACGTCCGGCTGGTAGCCTTCGGGTTCACCCATTCACGCGGATGCCCGCCAGCTGCGCCTTGTAGGCGATAAACTGCTGAAGCCGGTAGAACGACCAGGAATGAAGTGAACGCCCGAAGTCGCGCTTCCGGGTGTTCCGCCGGCGAATGCCTTCCAGCTTTTCCATCCGGATGATGCTCACGCCACGGGCGAGGCACCAGTCCACGATGGCCCGGCTGATCTTGTGGTCCTGGTCTTTCATCCAGCGGGCTTCTTTATCTTTCATCTGGCGGATGGCTTTGAGCGCTTTGGCCTTCCCCATCCGCTTGCGGAGAGCGTGATAGCGTCGTCGGATGTAGGCTGCCTGATCGCTGGGGAAAAACAGCGTCTCCCCGCCCGCGTTCACAACCGCGAGATAGCGTAGACCCATGTCGATGCCGGCAATTTTCCCGGACTTAGTCCCAGCCGTCTTCTCCTCGACGGGCAGCGTGACCGAAAGGGGGAGATACCACCGCCCGCGCTTTTCGTACAGCTTTGCCGCGCCCTGCTTGACACCCCGTCCGAGGCGGGAGAGAATGGTTTCCTGCTTCGCCGTGACCGAAAGCGGCACCCGCACCCGACCCGCCTGCGTCGGAAACGCGGCCGTCCAGAAGTCCCCGACCTTTTTTAGGCGCAGGTTCTGATTGTTGAACGACGGCCAGAGGACCCGGAACTTCTGAACGTCCCGATGCGCCGCCACGTCCCGGAGCGCCTGATTGATCACGGCCGACGGAAGGTCTCCGTCGAGATACTCCCGCGCCGTCCGGCTGGTGAGCCCTATCGGCCTTCCGGCGGCGACGAGGTTGTTCGCCAGCGACGTGGTGCGCTCCACAAGTTCCCGTACAGTTTGATCTTCGCCTGCGTCGGGCGATGGAGCCGGAGGCGAAGGGTGACGGTTTGCAATTAGCCCCCTCCTTAAGGACTGTTCGCCTGTATTTCGGAATCCAGACCATGTGGTACAGAATGAGATACCTGGAGTGTTTACCGGACTTTATCTCCACCATGCACATATTCTACCATGTGTATCAAGAATGTACAACCGGCTTCATCCCCGGAATGAATTCCGGGGATGAAGCTGGCGGGTTCTGTAAAACGGTTTTGCAGGAAGGACGTAGCCGCCATGCCATATAGAGGAGTCCGATCGCCGACGTGGCGAAAGAGCATTCCAGCAAAGTTGTCATAAAGGCTTGCATCGGTTATCTCCTCCGTTCCTTGGCCCATTGCAATAAGTCATCCAACTCTTGTTCGCTTGGCTGCTTACCGTTGTAAAGCGTATTGACGAAGCTCAAGAAGGAGTTCTCATGATACTGTTTCATAAAATGCTCCGTTTCCAACTCTAGATACTCCTCTTTGCCAACCAATGGAAAGTACGAGCGTTCTTTTCCTTCCTTCTCAGTACGTAAATAGCCTCGTTCTACCAAACGCAACATAAGGAATATCACTGTGGGAGCTTTCCATTGGCGTTCATTCCCGAGTTGTTCCATAATCATTGCGGTACTGATAGGCGGCTCGTTCGCCCAAACCACCCGCATGATTTCAAATTCGGCATCCGGCAGCTTCTTCAACTTATTCATTTAAATTGTTCCTTTTTGACAATTGTCTTTTTTAAAATTTTACACTTGCCAAAAATAGCTGCAACACATTTTTTGCAGTTGTCTAAAATAATGTCCAGAAGTATGGTGAACCAAATTTTCTGAGGGATAAGCCTTACAGAGTTTCCTGTAAATTCATAATAAAGACCCTTTCAACTCCCAAGAAATTCTCACTTCCTCCTGTTTTATGGATAAATAGCTGGTAAACAAAAATAGAAGACGCTTATACCATGCAGATAAAGCCGAGAATAAGCTTATCTGCAATGATATAAACATTCTTCTACGCAGTCTTTACTCAATCTCAAACATGTGTGTATGTGTACACAGCATAAGCACCGTATATGCTCCCACCCTGTACGCCGTGTGTCCCATAAGCAACATAAGCACCTGTCGGTAGAGATGTCCAAGAACCTGAGAAACTGGTTGCTCCCCTTGAACTATTGATTTGCTGTTTTGTGACAAGTGTTCTTCCATTAATGTCCTGTATTGATCCCGCAATTGTCAGATAAGCATTGTCGCTGTTAGAAGTTACCGTCGTAGAATAATAGGCAGTATTCGTTCCCCCCGTTAATGTACCAGTCAACGTTCCATAACCTGTTGTCTGCGTGGTAGAAGTGTTTGCAAATACCGCTGTTGTCAATGAAAAGCATGCCACAATAGCTACAATACCAACAATCAATCTTTTACGTAATTTCATAGAAATAGCCTCCTTCAAATTTGTAAGATTTTGAACTACAACAGCCTTAGATAAGCCCAATTACCATTAAAAAAGAACTCACCTCCTGATCTACTGTGTAGCTACTCTTATCTTTTCTATGGCAAGGTTTTATTTAGGTATACAGCATCTTGCTAATTACCTTGCGAAGCAAAGTAAGGCAGCCTTTTAAAGATGACCATAAACCTATTGGGCTAATCTACTACCTAAACGACTTATCCTCATAAAACATGACGGTACTTTATGAATTATTTTAAGAAATTTTTTTGGAAGTTGAGTCCGTATAATTGGTGTAAAATCAATCGTTCGGTGGGTGACATAATTCACATGTGTCCCCCCTTCTCTGGTAGCATGAGTTTGTGAACAAAATCTATAGGGAGGTATGGAGATGGCACAATATAATATTACCTTGAACGATGAAATTTTGAAAGATCTATTTTCTGGAGATAAGGGGGTGGCTGTCTTACTAGAACAGGTGCTGAATCAGGTTCTTCAAGCCCAGGCCACTGAGCAGTTGAATGCGGAGCCCTACGAACGGTCTGAAAATCGTCAGGGTTATCGCAATGGTACTCGCCCCCATCCCATCACGACCCGCGTCGGTACGCTGGTATTGTGCGGATGCCACGACTCCGTAGCGGTAAGTTTTCCACAGAGCTTTTTGCCCGTTATCAGCGCAGTGAACAGGCACTTTTACTGGCGATGATGGAGATGGTTATTCATGGTGTATCCACAAGGAAGGTAGCCGCCATTACGGAGGAGCTATGTGGAGAAGAGTTTTCCAAGTCTACCGTATCGGAGCTCTGCAAACGATTGGACCCCGTTGTCCAAGGATGGAACGAACGAAGCCTGAAGGACAAGGAATACCCCTTTGCGATCGTGGATGCCATGGTGCTAAAGATTCGTGAGGATGGCAGGGTGCGCTCGAGGGCAGCTTTGATTGCTACTGGTGTGGGTGAAGACGGATACCGTGAAGTGCTAGGAATGCGCATCGGGGATAGCGAGTCTGAAGCCAGTTGGAGTGCGTTTTTCGGCTGGTTGAAGGACCGAGGGCTGCATGGTCTCTGACAGCCACAGCGGGCTTGTGAAAGCCTACACACCCAGTTTCAAGGCTGTACCTGGCAACGATGTCTAACGCACTTTATGCGCAACTTCTTGGACGCCGTGCCTAAGAGTTTATAGGAGGAGCCGTATGGGAAAGTGCGGGCCATCCTGGACGCGTCAGATCTGAAGACAGCCCGTTTGTTGATGGAGCAGATTGTGGAAGAGTACAGCGATAGAGCACGAAAAGCTGTGAATATCCTCGAATTGGCCTTTGATGACATTACGGCGGTGTTGGAGCTGCCAGAACGGTACAGGAAACGTCTGCGTACTACCAACGGTCAGGAGCGGCTTAATGAGGAAATCCGCAGGCGAGATCGGGTGATTCGAATCTACCCGAATCGAGACTCGAAAGTACGGCTTCTAGGTGCCTTGCTGATGGAGATAGACGAGAAATGGCAATCTGGTCACCGGTACTTTGACATGGAAGACTATTACGTCTGGAGGGAGGAGCATAGGAAGAAGGAGGTGGCGGAGTCACAGCAGAGCGTCCGAAAGGTTAGTTAACATCATGCGATCACCGGGTAGGGGAGAATTTACACCACATTTAGGACTTGACCAATTTGGAAAGGTAAGGAATTTTGCAAAGCGTGTCTAATAAGTAGGGATTGCTGAACGAATGAAAAACCCTTTACTGAGAAGGATTTTAGCCTCTTGATGGAGAAATCAAGTACAAGGATTTCGTGCTTAATCTCTCAAAATCCATGCACGTAGGTGGTGTCTGATGTATACATCAAGCGAACAACAGATGATTTTACCGGATGACTTCTTTTTGCCTTTCGGTGGAAAATTGAATAAAAACAATCGCTGGGTAAAACTCGCGCAAATGATTCCCTGGTGGAAGGTTGAGCAGCACTACGAAAAGCATTTCAAATCATTGGCACGTGGCCAGAAGGCATATTCCGTTCGTGTGGCGCTGGGAGCGCTCATTATTCAGGAACGTTTGGGTTTAAGCGACCGGGAAACCGTCCAGCAGATCACAGAGAACCCATACCTTCAGTATTTCCTAGGACTCCCTCATTTTCAGGAGGAGCCACCGTTTCACCCTTCGCTGCTTACGCACTTTCGCAAGCGGTTTGATGCCCATCTTCTCCAGCAAGTCAATGAGTGGATCCTGGAGGAAGAGGAAGCAAAGAGCACCCCAGCCAACGATTCGAACGCCGCTTGTCGTCATGATGATCATGACGATCATGACGATGACGATCACGGCGCTTTTGGTGAACAAGCGTCCTCATGCTCGCCGAACACCCCAGCGAAGTCCTCGTCAGCATTTCACAGCCCCATGTGCGCCCGATCATACGGGGCAAGGCACGGGCAAATGTCGAATTTGGCGCCAAGGCAGCCATCAGCATGGTTGATGGCTATGCACGGCTTGAACACCTGGCGTGGAACAACTTTCATGAGGGGCATCTCTTGCAGGAAGCGGCGGAGGCCTACCGGAAGCGCTACGGGTACTATCCGGAAGCCATTCTGGCTGACAAGATCTTCCGCACCCGAGAGAACCTCAAGTACTGCAAGGAACGCGGTATTCGCTTAAGTGGGCCGCCATTGGGCAGGCCTTCACCTGCTTCCCGAAGTGAACAGGCTCAATTTGAAAAGCAGGATACGAGAGAAAGCAATGCGATTGAAGGAAAGTTTGGTGAGGGAAAGCGCTTTTATGGGCTTGGCCTGGTTCGCACACGCCTTCAAAGAACGAGTGAAACCGTCATCGCGCTCACACTTTTGGTGATGAACCTGGAAAGGCGACTGCGCCTTCTTTTGTACGCATTTTTAAGATTGTTCTTCAGGCTAGCTCCACCTGTTCAAATAACGACATCATGATTCGTTCAGCAATCTCTAAGTAGGGACTGCTGAACGAACGAAAAACCCTTTACTGAGAAGGATTTCAGCCTCTTGGTGGAGAAATCAAGTACAAGGATTTCGTGCTTAATCCCTCAAAATCCATGCACGTAGGTGTTGTCTGATGTATGCATCAAGCGAACAACAGATGATTTTACCGGATGACTTCTTTTTGCCTTTCGGTGGAAAGTTGAATAAAAACAATCGCTGGGTAAAACTCGCGCAAATGATTCCCTGGTGGAAGGTTGAGCAGCACTACGAAAAGCATTTCAAATCATTGGCACGTGGCCAGAAGGCATATTCCGTTCGTGTGGCGC
>PEBX01000100.1 GCA_003050645.1 Candidatus Carbonibacillus altaicus | reverse complement strand
CTAAAAATAGGATGCGTCGTTTCATCCTTCTCCTGGTGCCGCCCTGGCGGCATGAGGGGTCTAATCCGGAAAACCATGTGCTAATCCGTAGAATGATGTTTCTCTCGTTCCTTCCAGGCACGTAAAAAATTTTTTTCTTCCGCGTCGGGAGGACTTTTATCAAGTAAGTCCGGACGACGGCGAAGCGTCCGCAAAAGGGCTTGCTCTTTTCTCCAAAGCCGAATGCGTTCATGATGACCGGATAAAAGCACGTCGGGGACCTTAAGCCCGCGAAATTCCACCGGACGGGTATAATGTGGATACTCCAGGCGATCGTTAGCAAAAGAATCGTCCGCTACCGATCCCTCTCCGCCTAAGACACCGGGAATGAGACGAACTGTGGTATCGATCATGACCATCGTTGCCAATTCTCCACCGGTTAAGACAAAATCGCCGAGCGACACTTCATCGGTTACATAGAGCTCTCGGACACGTTCGTCAAAGCCTTCATAGTGTCCACATAAAAAAACAAGCTCTTCTTCCCGGGCCCAGCGTTCTGCCATCCGCTGATGAAAAACTTCTCCCTGCGGTGTCGTTAATATGACGCGGGGCTTGCGTACATTTTTTGGACGCATAAGCCACTCGGAAAAAGCGTCGGGGTGAGGAAAAAGCGAAGCTAGCGCCGCGTCAATCGGCTGCACTTTAAGAACCATCCCATCACCGCCACCGTATGGCTCGTCATCGACGCGCTGGTGTCGATCATCGGTAAAATCGCGGAAATTGATCAATCGGTAACCCCACAAACCTTTTTTCCTCGCCCGCCCTAAAATACTCGCATCCAAAATCGGCGGAAACCACTCCGGAAAAAGGGTTAAAATCGTCGCTTTCCACATCGTTTCGTGTCCCTTCAAACATGCTTCTTTACAGATGCGTTTATTATTCCTTTGACTCTTTCTTTACTCTTTCTTTGCTCTTTCGTTACTCTTTTTTCACTCTTTTTTCACTCAGTTTCCGCCTATACTTCCTCATCTGTCTCCTCGTCCTCATCCAAACCCGGCAAAAGCCGCGCCACGACTTTACGACCGGGAACATCGACATGAAGCATGCATTCATCAATGTATGGAAGTAAAAGATCTTTTTTCCCTGGACGTTCGATCACCCACACATCGTTTGCGCCCGGTTGCAAAATTTCTTTGACGATGCCCAAGCGTTTTCCTGATTCAAGATAAACCTCGGCACCGATGATCTCATCAAAATAATATTCCCCTTCAGCGAGTGGGGAACGATCAATAGAGGCGACTTTAAGCTCGGCCGAGCGCAGCGGCTCAACCTCTTCAATCCGATCGAACCCGGCAAACTTGACGAGCATCATGCCTTTGTGCGGACGCGCCCGTTCCACCTTAAGCGGCTGCGGTTCCATAAAACCTGGCGGTCTAGGGTGGTCGCGCTCGGGGAAGAAAGCATAGAGGATCATACCTGGTTTGAAACGTTCCGAGACAAAATCAGTCGTCACCACAACCCTCACCTCACCGCGTAATCCTTGGGGACGGACGATTTTTCCGACACGAAAATATTCCATGCTCGAACCTCCTTGACGCCAAGCCCGATCATCTCTAATCATGGTTTCGCTCAACCTTTGGCTATCGAACCGCCGGAGAATAAACTATACACGTCAATGAATCAAACTTCAATTAAACGTCCAAACATCGCAATCAGGCTACCGATAACGTCGATCAAGCTACTCTAGGAAACGATATCGATCCGGATGCGCTTTCCATGTTTGGCAGCAATCGCATACGCGACTTGACGCAATGCATTCGCCGTCTGACCGGAGCGCCCGATGACCCGCCCTTTGTCGGCTTCATGAACCCAAATCGCATAGACCGTCGTCTCCCCGTCTTCCGCCTCACTGACATGCACTTCATCCGGATGGTCAACCATCCCCCGCACCAGATACTCTAGGGCTTCTCGCACCTTACCCACCTCACCCGAACATCTTAACTTAACCTCACCGTGGCACTGGAATCACTCGCAAACAAGAAACCCCGCGATCATGAAGCCTTGCAATCATGAAGCGATGCATCCATTTTTTTACAAAAAGATTCTCTCTTCATGGCGAATCATTGATATACATGTGCGCAAATGATTGATACAAAAAATTAAAGAGAAAGACGACCCTAAAGCCGCCTCTACGCACACCGTATCTTCCATTCACGACCGTTTTACGATCGTTTTTTGCACGCTTGAAACGCTTAAACTGCATGTGATCTTCTCTTGCCGAGGGCTTGATCAGCTATAAAACGATGCCTTCTGCCCAACGTGTTCTTCGAGTAAATCAGTCTGTTTTCAATCTGCTTAAAAAGCTACGCGTCTAGCATCTCCACTACAGGTACGCTTACGCATCGGTTTTCGCAGACGTTTCGCCTTGTTTGGCGGCACGCTTCGCTTCGGCAAACGTCTTCAGCACCCCGGCACGACGGAGGAGCGTGCGGACGGTATCTGTCGGTTGTGCGCCATTTTTAAGCCAGTACAGGGCGCGCTCCATCTCCACTTTCACTTCCGCCGGATCAACGAGCGGATTATAATATCCGATTTCTTCAATAAAACGACCATCCCGCGGTGAACGTGAATCAGCCACTACAATACGGTAAAACGGACGCTTTTTCGCACCGAGACGACGCAAACGAATTTTAACTGCCATGTTACATAACCCTCCTAAAATGATTGATATCGTCACTATGAGTTGTTAAGCATGAGACGGAAATAAAATGAAGGAATTCATTAAACGCGCTAAGAAGCGATTGTTTAAGGCAGGAAAGGGAAGTTCATCTTCGGACGTTTGCCTTTGCCTTTGCCTTTGCCCCGGCCGCCGGAGACTTTCGTCATCTGCTTCATCATTTTCTTCATCTCTTCAAACTGTTTCAAAAGACGATTCACATCTGTCACGGTCATGCCTGATCCAGCGGCAATACGCTTACGCCGGGAAAAATTGATGATCGACGGATCGAGTCGTTCCTTCGGCGTCATCGATTGGATAATCGCCTCGACCCGCACGAGCTGCCGTTCATCGATCTCAATACCTTTTAGCTTCTGGCCCATGCCAGGAATCATCTTGATGAGGTCCTCCAGAGGACCCATCTTGCGGATTTGCCGAAGCTGGTCCAAAAAATCATCCAGCGTAAACTCGGCTTTCCGCATCTTCGCTTCGAGTTCTCGGGCCTTTTCCTCATCGACTTGGGCCTGCGCCTTTTCAATCAACGTGAGCACGTCACCCATGCCGAGGATGCGTGAAGCCATGCGGTCTGGATAAAACGGTTCCAGCGCATCCAGCTTTTCACCGGTTGCCGCAAACTTGATCGGCCGGCCGGTAACCGCCTTGACCGAAAGCGCCGCTCCCCCGCGCGCATCCCCGTCCAGTTTGGTGAGCACGACACCTGTGATATCGAGTAGCTCGTGAAAGCGCTCGGCGACATTCACCGCCTCCTGCCCGGTCATCGCATCCACGACGAGCAAAATTTCTTGCGGATGAAGTGCTTCTTTCATCTGCGCGAGCTCATCCATAAGCGCCTCATCGATGTGCAGCCGCCCGGCGGTATCGACGATGACGACATCCCGGCCTTCCGAGCGCGCACGCTCCACCCCGTTTCGAGCGATCATAACCGGAGATGTGTCCGTTCCTTCTTCGTGAACGGGCACACCGAGCGTCTCACCGAGCACCATGAGCTGCTTAACTGCCGCCGGACGATATATGTCGGCTGCCACGAGGAGCGGTTTTTTTCCTTGAGCAAGCAAATACTTGGCGAGCTTACCGGTCGTCGTCGTCTTCCCGGCCCCCTGCAGACCGACCATCATGATCACCGTCGGCGGATGCTTGGCAAAATGAAGATCCTCGACCTCGCCCCCCATGAGCGCGGTGAGCTCGTCGTTTACGACTTTGATCACCTGCTGCGCCGGATTAAGCGTTTTTAAAATCTCGACCCCGACCGCCCGTTCGCGAACCCGCGCAATAAAATCTTTTACTACTTTAAAGTTGACATCCGCTTCTAAAAGCGCCAGGCGAACTTCACGCAGCGCGGCATCAACGTCCGCTTCGGTGAGCTTGCCTTTCCCTCGGAGCTTGCGAAACGCTTCCGAAAGCCGCGACGTTAGCGATTCAAACGCCACACGCTTCACCTCCTTCTCGACTTTATCCCGACAAACAACGATGGAAAAGCCTTATCATAAGGCCGTGCAATAAAAAACGCGATGAAACTGATCGAGCAGAAACAGCATACTTAAAGACGCATCACTTCATCGACAAGAGCAAGGAGCGCTTCCCCATCCGGACAGCCACCTTGCGTGCGCCGGGTTAAACCTTCTTTAAGCAATTCAAGGAGCGCATTGCGAAGGCGGTCTTTTCTGATCAGCCCGAGCGCTTTTTCTGTCTCCTCCAGAGACTTTTCTCCGCGCCGCACAAGATCGTAGACGGCCTGCCGGCTCATCCCGAACATATCGGCGATCTCTTGTAGAGACAAATCGTCGCTGTAATAATACTGCAGAACTTCACGCTGTTTGGACGGCAAGAGTTCGGCATAATAGTCGATCAGTTCGTTCATCCATGTTGTTTTTTCCAAAAGAGGGTCCTCCGCCATCGACATACCCCCTTTGCCCACGTGCCCGCTGCCTGTGAGCGAAGCGCAAAACGACGCTAACGCGAGCGCGACAAACCATCGTCATCATAACCGATCGAGTGCCCTTGTGTCAAGTTTTTGCCTTGACACTTGACAGCACGGATTATTTAAATTCATTCATATAAAAGGATGAACAAAAAGATTCCTACGCTTATACCGAACGCAATCACAGTAAGTGCACGCACAAGATGATACATGCGCATACGCCACTTCACCCGTATCATTTGTTCTAAACGGCGCTCATACTCAACCGCATCAAGTTTTACGCCAAATCCCGTATCATCCCACGCGCCAAATCGCGTATCATCGACTGAATCCAATCCCCCGTCATGATCTGCATCATATCCGGACTCGTGAACTGCCTCATATCCCCCGTCATGATCTTTCACGTGCTCTTTTCCATGTTCCGTGTTGTATCCTGTACCCTTTTCCGTATCTTGTTTTTCCATCTTTTCAAGCTCCGCAAAACGACTTGCATCTTTTTCATACAAGACGGGCCAGCGTTTGAACGATGCAAGGAGAATAAAATCATACAAAAAGTGGGCCAAAATCGCGGACCATATCGTTCCCGTATACATGTAAAGTAAAGAGAGGACGATTCCGAAGAAAAATACGGCAACCTGTAACACCGGCTTGCGATCGTACTGAACGTGAACGACCGCAAATAAATAAGAAGCGAGCACGAGTCCCACAAGGGGTGAATGTACAAGCTCCGTTATAAACGGTAAGACAACCCCGCGAAATAATATTTCTTCACTCATTGCAACGAGAAGCAAGAAGAGCAAGAGATGTCCGTATGAGAACCTTAAGAACAAAAAGAACGTCTCATCCCACCACCAACGCATGGGAAAGTGGCGGCGCGCGATGCTGTCGAGGATAAAATTAAAAGCGATTAACAAGGCCGCAGTAAGCACGGTAAGCGCACCGGCTACAAACGGGCGCTCCATCCTAAAAAGCCCAGCCAGCGCAGCATCGATCCCTCCCGACTGCAATGTCCAGAGTACAGCCCCTACGACTAAAAGGCCGATCTGCCCTCCCACCACGGCACTCATCTTGACCTGTTCAAGATCGATTGGCTCAACTGTCGACTGCTCTTTCGCGAGTCGCTTATCATCGTACTGATCGCGCATGAGGAAAAGCAGAATAAAACCCGTAAACGTCACGGACAAGGCTGCGACGAACACCCCAACCGGATGCGATCCATTAAGTAGCGATCCTTCTTCAGAAAAAACGGTTGCCTTCAATATTTCATCGATCAATAAAACATACCCGAGCCCAAAAACAAGGAAAATGATCTGTATCAACCGATTCCTGATTCGTGAGCGCATCCTCTTCCCCTTTCCCGCATCCAGCAAGCCAAGATCGGCAAATCGGCCCCCTATGACCGGGCCGTATGCGATGATTCCTTACATCTCAAAGGAAACATCCGTCCGTATGTACCGATGCGCCAGAGATACTCGAGCGGTCCGTAACAAAACGTGCGCAACCAGACGTGACTCACAACAATATTGATGGGTAAGATGAGAAGCACGAAAACAAGACCGAGCCAGAGCGGCGTCTTCCCGTAAAGCGCAAAAAGACGGACGATGAGCGTCATCAAAACGGTTTGCAAGAAGTAATTGCTAAGCGCCATCCGCCCAACCGGAGCAAGAAAATGCAGCCGCCGCTGCCACGTATCGCGCACACCCCATAAGAAATAAAGCGCCAAATACAAAAAACTCATCGTCCAGCCGGCCAATATGGCCCAGAGCTGAATGCTTAAGCCTAGCAACCGCGCCAATGACTCTGGGGAGTCAACCGTACTTAGGTACACAATGACGAACTCCAGAGGAAGCGCTACGATCGACGAGACGACAAGTAAACGCATCAACCCCACGCGATGATCAGCTGGTTGATTGAGCACCCCCCGCTTTGCAGCATACAACCCGAAGAGCATAAAAGGAAAAACGCCGAATAAAGCATATATCTCTTGTTGGAAAATAACAGGTATCTCCTGCGTAAGATGAAACCCAACCCACTCTCCCCACGACCCGTGAGTATAAACGTTCAGTGCTTCTGACAAACGTGACGGATCGGGCAGCATCGCATCATTTGTGTCGATCGCTGCGTTCAGTACTTCTTGGAAACGACCCGATATCGCCTGACCGTTGGCAGCTTCAAACATTTGAACCGCGCTCACCCACATGAACGACAGGCCGACGGCACTCAGCCCGTATTGCAAAACACCGAGCACGAGTAACACCGTTGCCCAAACAAACATCGTCTTGGGCGACCGCCCGACAAACAATAAGAGAAGCAAACCGAGCCAGGCGTACGTATGCAAAATATCACCGGGCCAGAAAAGAATCATATGTAGTACGCCGAACACAAACAAGATCGCCACGCGCCTTACATAATAAAGTCCAGCAAAGAGACCTCTCGCGCTGAGACGCGCCATAAAAATGTAAAAACCGGCCCCAAACAAAAAGGAAAAGATTGGGTAAAAACGGTTTTCAATGAACAGATCGAAAAATAAACGAATCGAACGATCAGGAATCCCATCTATTAAAGGAACCGGATCAAACAGAAAAGGTGCCACAAATGCTGGCATATTGACGAAAAGAATCATCAAAACAGCGATTCCCCGCAAAATATCAAGTGATTCGAGGCGTTCACTGAAGACCGTCGGATCGGCCATCGTTTGCATCTCGCTCCTGCTCACCGTATATGCGACCTCCCCAGCTATTCAACGGATCGTTGTTAGACTGTCTGCGTTAGATATGCTGTATGAATCAAAAACTTATACCGTCTTTTTAAGCCATACGCTGCGAACCGACGCTAAACCCCATCCCATCCAAAGCGGTACACATT
>PEBX01000099.1 GCA_003050645.1 Candidatus Carbonibacillus altaicus | reverse complement strand
GCCTGCGTTCGGGCCTGTCCAACCGGTGCATTGGTTTACCAGACGGTAGAGGAGTTTGAGGCCGAACGGCGCAGGGAGGTTGCGGCTTCGCTCATCGCCGCAGCTTCGCTCGTCCGATAACGGGTTGGGGCCAGGAGGGAGGAGAGATCACTCCTTTCCTCCCTCCTGTCCGAATCGTATGAGATCGAAAAGATGGACTGTAGATGCTAATACGTTGTCTATTCTGTAGGTCGGGGGGCAGGGAAAAAGATGGTTCAGCAGATCTTTATGTTGTCCGTATTTTTGTATATTGCCGCGGCATTTCTCTCTTTAGTGATGAATAGAATATACAAAGTTGCCAACTATATTTCAGCGATAGGCACTTTCGCAGCTGCAATTGCAGGGCTGGTTTCGACGATCATCGTATTAGTGCAAGGAATGCCCTTTGCGGCAGAGTTTCCAAGGTTTGTTCCCTTTGCACGATTTACGATAGAGGTTGATTATCTTTCCGCTTTTATGATTTTGGTGATTTCATTAATAGCTGCAGTCACAGCTATATTTACACTCACTTATAACGAACGGTATATTGGGAAAAACGCCGGTATATTTGGTTTTTTGAACAACATATATATTTTGTCGATGATTCTTGCGGTTGCCTCTTCTAATGCATTTTATTTCCTTGTCTTTTGGGAAATCATGACATTGGCTTCTTATTTCCTTGTTATTGCTAAACAGGATAAAGAAGCGATTAATTCAGGTTTTGTCTACTTTGCAGTGGCTCACGCTGCGGTGACATTAATTATCTTTTCGATTATTGTGCTATATATTTATGCGGGTAGCTTCGATTTTTCCGATTTTCGCAACGCCGAGATTCCACAAGCTACGAAGAACCTGATCTTTTTGCTTAGTTTCTTAGGGTTCGGGATCAAAGCCGGTATTGTTCCATTTCATACATGGTTACCTATAACCTATTCTTCTGCTCCATCCACCGTTTCTGCCCTTATGTCGACTAAGGTCGCAATCTACGGGTTAATCCGGATAGGGGTTGATTTCCTGGGCGCCTCCGTATGGTGGTGGGGACTTACGCTTCTCGCTTTCGGAGCGATCTCGGCGGTCGTAGGAATCCTTTATGCGTCAGTCGAGAAGGACTTGAATCGGCTTTTGGCTTATTCCAGTACTGAAAACGTGGGCATCATCCTGATGGGGATCGGTGTCGGGATGATCGGCTTTGCCGTCGAGCAACCCGTTCTGGGAACGCTCGGCATGCTGGCAGGACTTTATCATATGGTGAACCATGCGGTTTTCAAAGGTCTGCTTTTCTTATGCACAGGTTCCGTAATCTATCGGGTTCAAACTACAAATATGGAAGAAATGGGCGGTCTGGCCAAACGTATGCCCTGGACCGGATTCGCGTTTTTGATTGGCGCATTGGCCATCTCGGCCATCCCGCCTCTCAACGGATTCGTCAGCGAGTGGTTTCTCTATCAATCGCTGTTCATGGCGGGCAACCACAGCATCCTGGCGGTCAAAGCGTTGTCTCCCCTGTTTGCAGTGATGTTGGCCTTGACCGGGGCCATCGCGGCCATGTGCTTCGTAAAGGCTTATGGCGTTGTTTTTGCCGGGCCCAGCCGCAGCGAACACGCCCGGGAAGCCAGGGAAGTGCCTGTTCCGATGATTGCCGGGATGATGCTTCTTGTGGTTGGCATCCTAGTCCTCGGGCTGGGTGCGCCGGTGGTTGCTCCATATATTGGACATGTAGCCTCGTCGCTTTTGAATACCTCCTCGCCTCAGGTAAGTGAAGGTCTAACGGTATATCCCACAAGCAAGACGCAGGCCATGCTCTCCACGCCGCTTCTCTTCCTTTTCCTTATGGGGCTTTTGGTGGTCCCCTTGTTCATCGTCTGGACTCTAAGGGGCGAAAAATCCGGCAGACGTATGGACTCTACGCCCTGGGCAACCGGATACGCCTATTCGGCTCGGATGGCCTATTCTGCGACTGCTTTCTCCCAGCCCTTGCGAGTTCTTTTCCATCCGGTTTATTGGATTAGAACCACCCTCGTGGAAGTGGGAAGCAAGATTGCATCGTATTTCAGGCAAGTTGTCGGCTGCATCGACCGTTTGGAATCTTTCTGGGAGAACACCGTATACGGCTCCCTGGCGCGGGGGACGGTTCTTTTGGGCAAACGTATCCAGGACATCCAGTTAGGGAATGTGCGAATGTATTGTTTATATATCATAATTACGCTTGTAATCTTGTTGATTACGACGATAAGATAGGAGGAGAAAAAGATGCCCGGAAGTGATTCGCTCCTCATAGGTTTGGTGCAGGCCGTGTTTCTTCTGCTCATTGCCCCTTTTTTTACGGGTCTCTCCCGTGTATTAAGAGCGAAACTTCATTCCAGGAAAGGCCCCAGTATTTTGCAGGATTACCGAGATCTCTTTAAGCTCATGAAACGGCAAGAGGTGGTTCCGGCTCAGGCCGGATGGGTTTTTCGCGTTACACCTTACGTGATCATGGCAACCCTTCTATTGATCGCTATGATGATTCCGATCTTTACCTTGAAGTCCCCCTTGGGAATGATTGGGGACCTCATCGTAGTCGTTTACCTGTTCACCGTCGTCCGCTTTTTCTTTTCCACCGCAGGACTTGATTCCGGCAGCGGATTCGCCGGAATCGGCTCCAGCCGGGAGATGTCCTTGGGCGTTCTCGTGGAGCCTACGATCATCTTGGTGTTGTTCGTGATCGCCCTCCTATCCGGATCGACCGATCTGGGAACCATCAGTCAAAAAGTGGCGTCCGGTGAAATTTCCTATTACAATCCGGTGATCTTGTCGGGCTTGGTCGCTCTTGCGGTCGCCACGTATATTGAAACCGGGAAGGTTCCCTTTGACCTGGCGGAAGCGGAACCGGAGATTCAGGAGGGTCCTCTTACGGAATATTCCGGGCCTTCACTGGCCATCTTGAAATGGAGTTTAGGTTTGAAACAGTTGGTCGTTATCGCCCTATTTCTGGCGGTATTCTTCCCGTTTGGAAATGCGGCGGTGGTTACTCCTTCCTCTCTTCTCGTATCCATTGTTCTCTTTTTGCTGAAGGTGGCCGTATTTTATGTGATCGCCGCTCTTCTGGAAAACAGCATGGCAAGGTTCGTCCTTTTTAAAACGCCAGAAGTAACGTGGGTGATTTTTGGGATTGCCCTGTTGTCCTTCGTTTTTTACCTGGTAAATCTTTGATTTGAAAGGGGATAAGCAATGTCCGGCACTGCCGTTGTCAATTTCCTGGCCGTACTTCTCATCTTGACTTCGATGCTTGTGATCGAAACCAGAAGGCTCCGGTTGGCGGCCTACATGTACAGCCTTCAGTCCCTGGTTCTGGTGTTGATCTTTTTATCCCTGGCGATTTTTATGCATGCCGAACCGCTTTATATCTGGTCCTTTACCGCACTTATTACCAAGGTTTTTCTGGTACCATGGCTCATCATTAGAACCCTTAAAAAGATCGGGGATCAGGAGGGAGAATCGGCATTTAAGACCTCCACGACCGTTTTGTTTGCCGTTTTCCTGGTCGCTTTATCGTTTGCGGTAGCCAATTCTTTTCAAACGTATGCGGTAGTAAAGGTCAAGATTGCGATGGGAGTCTCAATCGCCTTGTTCCTTCTCGGGTTGCTCTGTATCCTTACGAAGAAAAATGCGCTCAAGCAGATATTTGGCTATTGCCTGATGGAGAACGGATCCCATTTGACCCTCGCACTCTTGGCTTACAACGCGCCTGAAACGGTAGAAATTGGCATCCTCACCGATGCGATCTTTGCGGTTGTGATCATGCTTGTCATCGCCGGGCGTCTCTTTAAGAGCTTTGGTACTCTGGACACGGATAATTACACACTACTTAAAGGTTAGGTGATCATCGAAATGGGGGAGAATCTTTTATACCTCTTGCCTGCGGTACCGTTGGTAACCGCTTTGTTGTCCTTCGTGATAAGGTCTTATCGAATCGTGGAGGTTGTTCACGTAGCCGGGATCAGCGGTTTGGCTCTTCTCTCCTTGGGGCTGGTTAAATCCTTACTGGGCGGGCAAACGTTCTTTGCCCTGGACGGAATGCTCTACGCCGATGGACTGACGGCGATCCTCATCCTTTTGATCGGGACCGTGGGGTTTCTGAGCGGATTCTACTCCATAGGTTACATGCGGCATGACCTGGCTCATGGGGAAGTGAAGGAGAGAGACCTCTCTACTTATTATGGATTCTATCATCTATTCCTATTCACGATGATCCTTTCTGCCATTTCTAACAATATTGCCATCTTGTGGGCTGCGGTGGAGGCCACTACCTTGGGTTCGGCTTTTTTGGTCGGGTTTTACAAACACAAGACGTCTGCGGAAGCCGCCTGGAAATACGTCCTGATCTGTAGCGTCGGCCTTGCCTTCGCCTTGTATGGAACGATCCTGACCTATTCCAACGCCTTTTCCGTAGTGCAGGACGCCCATAAGGCGATGCTATGGACCGAGTTGATCAAAATGGCCCATCAGCTTGATCCTCAGATGATGAAGCTGGCCTTCGTGTTCATCCTGATCGGTTTCGGCACCAAGGCAGGTCTGGTACCTATGCACACGTGGCTGCCCGATGCGCACAGCGAGGCCCCCAGCCCGGCCAGCGCCCTCCTGTCCGGAGTTCTTCTCAAGTGCGCGTTGTTTGCGATGGTTCGCTATTATGCCATCGCCTTACAATCCGTCGGCAGCGAGTTTCCGCAGACCCTGCTCCTCATCTTCGGCCTTCTTTCGGTGGGCGTTGCTGCGTTTTTCATCCTTGTGCAGAACGATATCAAGCGGAAGCTGGCGTATAGCAGCGTCGAACACATCGGCATCATTGCCACGGGGCTGGGCGTTGGGGGGCCGCTAGGGATCTTTGCCGCCTTCCTTCACACCATCAACCACAGCATCACCAAGTCCCTTCTGTTCTGTACCACAGGCAACATTACGATGAAGTATGGAACCCGTGACGCGACTAAGATCCGAGGCATGAAGAAGGTGGCGCCCCTTACGGGATTCCTGTTCGCGGCAGGGCTCATCGCCGTGGCAGGGTCCCCTCCTTTCAACATCTTCATCAGCGAGCTTATGACCCTGACGGCAGGGCTGAAAAGCGGACTTTTCTGGCCCATGATCCTCTTGCTGCTCTTTTTGGTGATCGCCTTCGCCGCACTGGTGATCCTGATCAGCGAGACGGTGCTCGGTTCTCCACCGGAGGATCTCCCCCGGGGTGAGACCAACTGGATGGGTCTATTGCCTTTGGGGATCCTGTTTGTCTTCATGGCTGGGTTGGGGATCTATTTACCGGCTCCGCTCAACCAATTGCTGCAGGATGCGGTCGGTGTTGTCCTGGGGCATTAGTGGGATTGCGATCAAATGGGTGATTAATGAGGGATTCGGGAGGTGCGAGTTTGATGGTTTGGTTTGCGCTGGGAAGCATCCTGCTTCCAATATTGGGTAGCGTCCTAGTCTTGTTGATCCCGGAGCGGCACGTGAAAAAGGCGGGGCAGTTCTTCTCCTTTCTGGCTTTTATATGCGGTTTGCTGTTATGGATTGGTTTTGCGGAAAATCGCGACAGTTTCACGCGTGACTTACTGACAATTGGCGGCATAAACCTGTTTGGAATCACGATCGATACATTAAGTGTATTGGTCAATCTGATGGTTGTTTTCATCGGCTGGCTGATCTGCACCTATTCGGTGGGGTATATGAATGCCGGAAACCGGGAGCATCCGGTGACGGAGGGGATACCTCGTTTCTACTCGTTCATGTTGCTTTTTATCGGTTCCATGTCCGGCCTGGTCCTCTCTTCCACACTGCTCGGCCTATTGTTCTTCTTTGAAATGACGGGCCTTTGTTCATGGAATTTGATCGGGTTTTACGGGGATCAAAAATCGCGGAATTCGGCCCTCTGGGCGATTATTCTCACCCATTTCGCAGCCCTGGGACTCTATGTCGCCACCGCCTTTGTTTATATAAACACCGGCAGTTTCTCCATATCCGCACTTGGCAACTTGAACGAAACCGAGAAGATTATTGCCTTTGGAGGAATTCTTTTAGCCAGCTGGGGAAAGTCCGCCCAACTTCCTTTACATCCCTGGCTGCCCCGGGCCATGGTGGCACCAACGCCGGTAAGCGCCTATTTGCACGCGGCCTCGATGGTAAAAGTAGGGGTTTACATCTTCGCGCGAACCGTCCTGGAAGCGGGTGCGGTACCCCAGGTGATCGGCGAGGTAGGGGCTATCATGGCGGTACTTACCATGGTGTATGGTTTTATCATGTATTTCCCGCAGGATGATATGAAGAAATTGCTTGCCTATTCGACGATCGCCCAACTTTCTTACATTTTTTTAGCGATCTCCCTTTCCATCTACGGATCAGAGTTGGCTTTTAACGGAGCGGTGTCCCACATCTTTAACCACGCGTTTGCCAAGGGACTCTTCTTCTTGGTCGCCGGCGCTCTGGCTTACACAACTGGTACCCGCCGGCTCTCGATGCTCAGAGGGATTTTGAGTAAACTCCCCGTCATCGGTGTGGGGTATATCGCGGCTGCGATGTCCATTGTCGGTTCCCCCCCATTTAGCGGATTTTTCAGCAAATTTATGATCATCCTCGCCGGTTTTCAGGTCGGCTGGCACCAGCCGCTGATCCTCGTTCTGATGGTCGTGACGTTGGTCGAGTCGGTGGGAAGTTTCATATGGATTTTGAGGTGGATGGGCGTAAACGTGTTTGGCTCACCCTCGGAGGCGATTGCCGGTGCGTCTCCTACGCCGGTGTCGATCCAAGTCGTCGTTGGCGTTCTTATCCTCATGACGCTGGTTTCCCAATACATCGTTTTTCTCCTGTTAAGCTAGAATCAAGCCGAGGAAGCGGTGCCTTCTTTAAGCCGCGCGTGGGTCGGTCATCTCCTGCTTGAAGAAGGGCAGCGACTGTTGTACAGCCCTTCGGAGACCGAAGAAAAATCCCATCGTCGAATCCCTCTTCTCGCGTTTCAAAGCAGAGCATCGAGAGCTTCTCTCGAAGCAAAGGGCATCGAAGCCGTCGACGCGCTTTTGGCCGTACGGATCCGGACCTACAACGAGCATGGGCTGCATTCAAGCCTGCGGTCCAAAACGCCCCAAGAAACGCGCAAAGAAGCTCTGACCACAAGCAAAGTCCGCATCCCATAGGGAGACCGAATAAAATGTCTAAATCAAGGGGCGCGGCCCGGGGCGGTGCACCCGCTGATTCTCTGATTCGTCAAAGGCCTTCCCTTTCGGTGTGCGGCTGTCCTTTCCTCAGCCTCTTCAGACACCGGTGAACCGCAGGAAGTGAACCTTGGTACCCCATTTTTTCTGCAACTCCGCATAGATTCGATCGGACCGTCCTTGTGAGCCCCGGCGGTTGGGGGAACGGGCGGCTTCTTTGGGCCGCGATGTCGGGGGAAAAGCGCCTCTTCGCAGCCGGCTCCATTCCCGTTCTCGTTGACACCTTTGCAACAATCTTGTGGCAACTTTGTGACGACTTTGTGAAACATTTCACTTTCCCCTTGCGGTGCCGTCTCCGGCGCTATTACACTGGAGT
>PEBX01000098.1 GCA_003050645.1 Candidatus Carbonibacillus altaicus | reverse complement strand
TTATAGAACGATCTGCATGACCCTATAGAACGAACGCTCGCTCAATAGGCAATAAAGAAACTGCCTCCATCAATGCCAATGAATCCATCACGATCCGTTCATCCTCACGCTTTCTACTGAAAGCGTTTCAAAAGCGGGGAATCTCATCCAAACCGTCTGTGTTTTTGAAAATTACGGTTAAACATATGGCTAGGCTTTTCGCTGATTGCAATGCTTTTGAGCTTAGCATATCGGTGTTTAAGTTATGAATATGTTCGTTGGAGAGATGATAGTTAATGGGTATAGTTAATGGGTATAGTTAATGGGTATAGTTAATGGGTATAGTTAATGGGTATAACAGTTAGTAGATGTTATAATTAATAAATGTTTTAGTTGGACGATGGTTTAAGTCCTCGGGGCCCGGTATAAAGTACACGTGGACGGAATAAGCGGTTGTTCGCATGTTGCTCGATAATATGCGCCACTAAGCCGGCCGTGCGGGAAGCGAAGAAAATCGGTGTATACAGTTCAACCGGAATGTTCAAAGCATCGTAGACAGGGGCAGCATAGTAATCTAGATTAGGATACAGCCCCTTTTCACGCTGCATCACACGCTCCCCAATCACGCACATATCGTACCACGTCTGAGCTCGCACCGGGGCCTTTCCGGAATCGATGAGCGTTTTGAGCGTTTCTTTCATAAGCTGCGCACGTGGATCCATTTTTTTCATATAGACCCGGTGTCCGAAACCCATAATCCGCGCTTTACTGCGCAATTTTTCTAATATATACGATTCCATTTGATCCGCTGTTTTCGCTTCCTGAAGCATGATCATGACCGCTTCATTGGCCCCTCCGTGCAGATACCCTTTGAGCGAAGCCACACCCCCGGTGAGGGCGCCGTACATATCGGCCATCGTCGAGGCGATAACTCGTGCTGCAAAAGTAGAATTTGGCATCTCGTGTTCGCTGTAGACGATAAGCGACTGATCGAACGCACGAATTTCTTCGGCGCTAGGAGTTCCACGGGTAATCATACGAAGCATATTTTCGGCGAAGCTTTTTCCGACTTCCGGAAGAAGCGGTTCCGTACCTTCACGCACATGATGCAAGTTCGAAACGATGGTAGCGATCCGGGCGATGGCACGCATACCCTTACGTTGGCTCGCTTCCAGACTCGTATCTTCCACATCCGGATCAAAGCCACCGAGCGCCGATACAGCCGTACGCAGACGATCCATGGCGTGCATCGTCGGCGGTAGTTCTTTTAAAATATTCCAGATCGGATCGGGCACCTTTCCTTCTTCTGCAAGCGTATGTTCGAGTTGGGCGAGTTCTTTTTCATCAGGCAACGTACCGAAGACGAGTAAATGCAAAACATCGACATATGTTTTTTGTTGCGCAAGGTCTAAAAGATTGTAGCCGCGTATGACAATTTCTTCCCCTTCAACGTCGAGAAATGAAATCGCCGTCTCCGCAGCGATCACACCCTCGAGACCAGGCCGATACGACTGTTCCATCGACATCCCCCTTATCCGTTAAGATGGGTCTTGCTTAAATTCATCAAGCAAAACCAGGTATTATAAGATGAAACACGATCAGATTGATTATACCATAGTTTCCGAAAAGTTGGTACTGCACAAATCCCTGTAACAGTATAAGTGGCGACTCATCCCCATCCTTCATACCACCTAGGATACGGGTTCGCACGAGGCAGTTCGTTAACCTTGGCGAAAGTCGAAATATCTTCCTTAAATTTAAATTTACTTTATGATTAGGAAAAATTATTTTATACTCTTTTTATTTTGAATATTCTATGTCAAGTTGCTCCGTTTCCGCTCTGATAACCATTTTACAGCAAAGTCCACAGCTTCCCTCTGTTTAAACAATCTGGTCTCAGCAATTCCGATTCTTCCAATCAGTACATTTCTCTCTTTTTCAAAATCTCTCCCAATATCCGAAAATGGTTCTGTATCCAATTCAATATCCATGAATGTTTTCCATACCCGCTCTCCATTTTCCAATACCGGAGCGCCATTAGTAGTCTTCTTTACATCAGGCATCCGATATTCCGCGAGATGAAAGGAAGTATTGTTGTCGTATCCTACGCCAAGTAATAATATCCAGCTATCGAGATCATACATTTTTCTTAATGGGGAATCCTCCCCCATTCCATAATCCAATGAATGGTTCTCAACAATCTGGTCGGCATATGCTCCCCACGCAGCAAATGAAACTTGCGGATGGGCACTTCTTTTTACTCCAGGCCAACTGCGGAACACCTCCACAATCTTTCCCATTCCTCTGGTTGGCGTAACCATGGGATCAAAGACAGGCATGGAGTTACGAATGATCGGCCACCACTCCTCAGGGACGGGTGGATTTTCCCAGTAAGAAGGCTCAGAATAATCTCCGGTATGAGTCGGCATCACTATTGTCCCGGATGGAGTAACCACATCCATCAATGCCTGTACTACAGCAACCGGACCACCGCTCACCCATCCGAGAGAACTTAGGGAAGAATGAACCATGAGGATCATTCCCTTATCAACGCCTAACCGTTTAAGGTCGTGGGCAAGGGAATCTCGTGAATTTGGGGACGGAACCAAATGGATCGCCATCAGTTCACTCATGATCGTACCTCCTAGATCTATTCTTCATTACATTCATTCTTCACTGTCATCACATATACGGTGACGCCGAGATAGTCTCTTCTACATATCCGTTATGAAAAGTATCGTTTTCCAAACTCGCTCAATGTGATCGCTTTGTGATCGCTTTGTTCGAACAAACCAAGACTGAGGACTATATTCCCTTGCAATGTTAACTTAGCTATGGCCTCTTCAAGAGGTGGGGCTTCTTTCTAAGGTAATCACACCTAACGGTAAGAAATTTACTCAGCTATCGAACCTGTTCCATGCTCTATGTATGGTTATACTAACAGTCGCAATCCTTCACGCTTGATATTGATTAGAAGCATTCCAATCTCTATCTGCCACAAAACCACAATCACAATGGAATATGCGCCAGAAAGAGATAAAGACACCTTTAAGATACGCTTATCCGAAATCCATCTCCCACTTTCGCTAGTGCTTCCGCGCTTTCACGTTTAGAAGTGGGAGACTTCTTTCGGAGGGGAGTTAAAAAGAGCCCTTTCTACATAAGAGCTCCACCTTTATACAAAGCTTGTGAAACAAAATGAGTACAATAGCCAAGGCTACAGGTTTTCCATTGAATGCCACATTCATTGTCCGATTGGACACGTTGACATCTTGAACATGTTGACATTCAATTGCATGCGTGAAAAGACGATCAAGCATTCAGTTTTGTTTTAGCTGTTTCAACGAGCTTTTGAAAAGCCGGTGCATCATTTACGGCAAGATCTGCGAGCATCTTACGATTGATTTCAATGCCGGCAAGTTTTAGTCCATGCATCAATTTGTTGTAGGTGATACCGTTTAAACGCGCAGCCGCATTGATACGCGTGATCCACAGGCGACGAAAATCGCGCTTTCTCACCCGCCGGTCGCGGTAAGCGTACATATAAGATTTCATCACTTGCGCTTTTGCCGTACGGAATAGTCTATGCTTCGAACCAAAATACCCTTTTGCCAGTTTTAAAATTCTCTTCCGGCGCCGCCGGGCGACCGGTCCACGTTTAACGCGTGCCATGATGTTTACCTCCTATCGATCATGTAAAAGCTTAGATATAAAAGCTTCGATCGGTCCGTCGTTTCATTCGTTATTTGGACGCATTCATCAAAAAGCCAAGAGGCTTAAGTAGGGACACAAAAGGCTTTACGCACACAAGCACATTATTTCTTATAGACAAGGAGCGGGGCCGTGCGCTTGTAATCGCCCTGGCTCAAAACGCGCGCTTTTCTGAGCTGTCTCTTACGCTTGGGCGATTTTTTGGTGAGGATATGGCTGGTGTTTGCGCTGTGTTTGACCAGTTTACCGCTTGCTGTTTTTTTAAACCGCTTGGCAGCGCCACGGTGTGTTTTCATTTTTGGCATCCGTTGATCCCTCCAGTATCGATGGAACCCGTCTCAGATATGTTTGATACACGTTACCATGTTTCAGGCAACAACGCACTACATTCAACGCCTACGACTTATCCATTCGGTAACGTCTTATCCATTTGGGAACGTCTTACTTTTCTTTGTCCGTCCCCGACTTAGGGGCCAGGATCATAATCATGCTGCGCCCTTCCAGGCCAGGCTTTTTTTCGACGACGGCGATCGCCTCTGTTTCTCTAACGATCCGATCCATCACGGTTTGACCGATACCAGTATGCGTGATCTGTCGCCCGCGAAAACGGAGCGTACACTTTACTTTATCGCCTTTTTGCAAAAAATCCATGACGTGGCGAAGTTTGGTGTTGAAGTCGTGTTCTTCGATGGTCGGCGAAAAACGCACTTCTTTGATGGTGATCACTTTTTGTTTTTTGCGCGCCTCTTTTTCTTTCTTGCTCTGCTCAAACTTGTACTTGCCGTAATCCATGATCCGGCATACCGGCGGGTTAGCCTGAGGCGCGATGTTCACAAGATCGAGATTTTTTTCAGCGGCCAGACGGCGCGCTTCTTGAATCGGCACAATGCCGATCTGTTTTCCGTCAACATCGATCAACCGCACTTCCCGAGCGCGGATATCTTCGTTGATCTCTACTTCCGAACGGTTGGTTTTGTTAATAGGGGACACCTCCACGTTTAAATTTTAAACATCAAAAAAGAGCGTGGCTTACCCACGCTCACGTTCTCCTCAAAACGAACAACGTCGTCTTCAAGTTGAAAGTGGCAACCTTACGAGCGTCTGCTGCAAGGTGAGAAGCGCGGGCTTCTACTTGATGTTATGACAGCATGATCATATCATGGAAAGGCGTTTTTGTCAAACAGTCGTAAGGGTGGTGCAGGTGATCGGAGGAAGATTACCATCCTTCGCTCTTCCCTATTGCTCTAAACGCTTCAATGATAAGCTTTAAGCCAGACGATAGACGACACCCTTGCCGCCCTCCGGATAAACCCAGTGAATGTTTCCGTACGGGCAGCCGATGCGACACGAACCACATTCCACGCAACCCTCATAACCGACGTGCATGCGTGTCCCTTCCCAGCGGTACACATCCGTCGGACAAAAGTGTGTGCACCATTTCTCCTCGCATTTGGTCAGACAAATATCGTGATCGATCACCGTCAAATGACTTTGTTCGGCAGCTTGAAAACGCGTTAAATAAAGTTTTTCTTCTATTTTCGAAGCCATTACCAAATCGCCCTCCCCAGGCGCCACACATCCCGAGCAGCACCCAATTTACCCCGTTCTGCAGTCAAATGTTCGATCATCCGCTTTTGCTTTTCTTTTTTGGGGACACCGTCGACGGTAAAAAGTTCGCGCACAGCGCCGTGCAGGCGCGGACTGTAATGTTTTAAATAGAGCGGGTTTTTTTCTATAAGCGGAATGGTGTCAGCATATTTTTTCAGATCCGAGCCGATCACACCCTGCATGATGAGGTCGCGATAACGGATCAAGACATTTTCGGAGGTATCACCCAGCTTGAGTGCCTCGTCGACGATCTCGGCCGCCAGCTTTCCGGAGAGGATGGCAAAATTAGAACCTTCCCGGTGTACAGCATTGACAAACTGGGCTGCATCACCTGCGACGAGCACCCCGTGCCCAGCCAGCTTAGGAATAGCACGGTAGCCGCCTTCGGGAATCAGATGAGCGAGATACTCTTCCGGTTTTCCCCCTTCTATCAGACGCGCGACCGTCGGATGGGATTTCAGTCGTTCCAAAAGTTCATACGGTTTCATACGCGCTTCGCGTAGCGAGGAAAGCGTCACACCGACACCGATACTTAAGCTTTCTTTATTGGTATAAAGCCAGGCCATACCCGGAAGCCCCAGCGTAGCTTCACCGAGCATCTCGATCGATACGCCTTCCCCATCGCCGACATTAAAGCGGGCTTCGATTTTGTCTTTAGAAAGAGAAAGGACTTCCATGACTGCAAGAGCAACTTCTTCAGGGTGCCATTCCTTGTGAAAGCCGAGCTGCTTGGCGAGAAGGGAGTTCGCACCATCGGCCAGGATCACGACATCGGCAAAGACTTCCCCTTCCGGTCGGTCAACCCGTACGCCCACAACCCGACCGTCATTGACGATGACTTCGGTGGCGGTTGTTTCATTAATCAGTAGCGCGCCCTGTGCGACGGCTTGAGCCGCATACCACTGATCAAATTTAGCCCGCAGCACGGAAAATGCATTCGGTGGATCAGCCCAAGACGGATCACGGAAAGCAAAAGCTAGATGCCCGTCGTCATCGAGGAGCATATAACGCTGTTCTAAAATCGGACGTTCCAGGGGCGCCTTTTCCCAGAAACCCGGAATGATTTCTCGCAAGGGATACGTGTATAAGATACCGCCCATAACGTTTTTAGAACCCGGATACGGTCCGCGTTCCAGTAAAAGTACGTCCCGCCCTCGTCGGGCAAGTTCATAAGCAGCGGTAATACCGGCCGGTCCGGCGCCCACGACGATCGCCTCATACCGTAAGGACATCGCGTTTAACCTCCTTCAGCGCTTCATTTAAAGACGCCGTCAGTTTGGGTAACAGGGCATAAGCATCGGCTACAACAGCGTAATGGGCGATTTTCATAATTGGCGCTTCCGGATCGGTATTAATGGCAATAATCGTGCCGCTGTTTTGCATCCCGACCAAGTGCTGGACAGCACCCGATATACCAATCGCGATATAGATTTTAGGCATCACGGTCACGCCTGTTTGTCCGACTTGATGTTCACGCCCGATGAGCCCCATTTCCACCACGTCACGTGAAGCGCCAACAGCAGCACCCAATACCCCAGCCAGCGCCTGAACCATTTCTAGGCCGCGCTGATCGCCGACCCCTTTCCCGAAGGCGACAACGATATCGGCTGTTTCTAAGCCGCTATCGCCGCTGCTTTCTTTAACCGTTTCTATGATAGTCTTGAGTAAATTTTGCGATGAAAACGTGACTGATTCCTCGTTAATTTTTCCCTGGCGCGTAACATCCGGTTCTCCAGCACGCATAACGCGCGGACGGACGGTCGCCATCTGAGGGCGATGTTTTTTACAAAGGATGGTAGCCATGATATTCCCGCCAAAAGCAGGACGTGACGCTTCTAATAGGCGTTCTTCTTTGTTCACACCGAGCATCGTCGTGTCCGCGGTAAGCCCGGTTTCTAAATCGGTCGCGATCGCCGAGGCCAGATCTTTCCCGTTGGCCGTTGAGCCAAAAAGCATGATTTCCGGCTTATATCGTACAATGAGCTGATAGAGCGCTTCGTGATAGACTTCCGTTCGATAGTTTGCTAGTTCAGGATGGTCTACCACATAGACATTGTCAGCTCCATGAGCAATAAGCGTCTCGGCATGCCGCTTAACACCAGAACCGAGGAGCACTGCTCCCAGTTCCGTCTCTAACGCGTCAGCGAGCGGTCGCGCGGCATGCAAAAGTTCCAAGGCCACGCCTTCAAGCTCTCCGTCATGCACTTCACCATAAATCCAGATGCCGCGCCAGGCGTCTAAATCTTTTACATCAACCGTTTCATCGACAACCTCTTTCTGATGTTCTTCTGCCATTGCCGCTCCTCCTTCCCAACCTTAGCCACTAGCCGGT
>PEBX01000097.1 GCA_003050645.1 Candidatus Carbonibacillus altaicus | reverse complement strand
TAATAAGCGCCAGGATGAGGATGACTAGAAAACCGAGCGGTCCGATATTACCGAATGACATCGTTACCACCTCCAACCTCTGCTTCTTAACTCCAAGATATCACAAATAACGTGCGTCTACAAGCCCTAGCTACGCGAGTTCTTTTTATCGGTCTTCTTCTGTCTGTTCCGACATGATAAGGCAACGATAAAAACAGTGACTCGGTTATCATTGTTTTTAACATAACTCATACAATGACCTCGTTCACATATTCGAGACATTGCTACATCGTTCCTGCTCACTCCTAAAAGTTAATTCAGCAATTCTTCATGTTTTTGAACGTAAGCGCTTTAGCACTGTCTAAATCATATTTTGTCACAAACTATGCACCAATTGTTTGAACGTTTAGTCCTTTTACATGCACTGATCGACCGCTATGCTATACTGGAAATGTCAAAGTGAATTGTTTCACATCTTTATTTTAAAGGAGGATAAACCATGGGTATTCCAAACATTGGTATGGGCGGATTAATCGTCATTCTCATCCTTGCGCTCATTATTTTTGGACCGAATCGACTCCCTGAATTAGGAAACGCTTTCGGTAAAACCATCCGTGAATTTAAAACGGCAACGCACGATCTCTTCGATGATGAAAAGAAAGATCCGGTCAACAAAGGGTAAAGCACTTCGTGGAAGGAGAGACGACGATGCACGAACAGAATGAAAAAAAGGGTGTATCACGCCGCACATTTTTAAAAGTAGCTGGGGCACTTGGCGCATTAGGTGCACTTGGAGGACTCGGTATACGGATCGGTCACACCCTTGGCCAAACAATGCAAGCGCCTTCATTTTATCCAGAAAACAAACGTCTTTACGCTTCCTCAAGGATTAGTCAAGAACCAGAAGCCTCCATCGATCTAGACACTGGAGATGTTCGTCTCAATCCCAAATACTTGATTCGATCCAGTGTCTGTCTTGGATGTTTTAGCAATTGCGGAAACCGCGTAAAAATCGATCGGGCCACCGGACGCATTGTAAAGGTCTATGGCAACCCCTATCATCCCAATGCTGCAGAAAATCCGTTGCCTTATGAAACACCCTTTATCCAATCATATTGGGCTCAAAGCCGCTATCAAGACATGGGTTTTAAACATCGCGCCACCGTATGCCCTCGCGGCAACAGTGCTTTTGAGCAAACGTATGATCCAAAACGTATTCTCATCCCTCTTAAGCGCAATGGTCCACGCGGAAGTGGGCGTTGGAAACCCATTGACTATGAAACGCTCTTGAATGAAGTCGTAGAAGGCGGAAAACTCTTTCAAGACATCGGTGAAAACCACACGATAGAAGGTTTTCGCAGTCTACACGACCATAAAACACCGATCGATCCTCAACACCCAGAGATCGGTCCCAAATCGTATCAAGTCGTTTTGTTCGGTGGACGTTTTGATGGACGGGATACCTTTTTTAAACGTTTTGCACAAGGGTTCGGGACCCCCAATGCTTATGGTCACCGTGGTTTTTGTGGTAGTTCCCGCCGCGTTGCCTATCAGGCGTTTACCGATGAGTGGAAAGATGCGCCTCATATGAAGCCAGATTATGAAGAAGCCGACTTCGTCCTGTTCATGGGTTCATCACCCGGACAGGCAGGAAATCCGTATCAACCGATTCTTCGTTATACAGCCGAAGGGGCCAGTGAACGCCATTTACGCTTTGTTGTTGTCGATCCTGTCTTACAAAATATTTCTGGAAGTCAATATCGTTGGATTCCAATTCGCCCTGGTACAGATGGCGCTCTCGTCATGGGCATGATGCGCTGGATCTTCGAGAACAATCGTTTTAATGCGCGCTATTTAGAAGCAACACGGCTTGATGTCGCTGAAGAACGCGGTTTTGCAAGCTACACCAACGCAACATATTTAATCATCGACGAACCAACGCATCCCTCATATCGCAAATTGTTGCGCGGACGTGACATCGGTTTGAGCGGAGAAGCAGAAGAACTCCCAGTCGTATTGACTACCGATGGATCTCTCAAAACCATTGATCAAGCACCTGTGGGCACACTCTTTTTCGAGGGGAATGTTTCTTTACCAGACGGTAACACCATCCGTGTGATGACAGCCCTCACCAAACTACGCCAAAATGCTTACAAACGTGATCTTAAGACTTATAGCACAATCAGTAACGTCCCCGAAAAAACGATCATCGAATTGGCTGACACCTTTACCAGTCGAGGAACACGTGTAGGCGTTGAGCACCATGGTGGCATCATGCATCCTAACGGTTTTTATACCAGTTACGCCATGATTATCTTAAATGCGCTTGTCGGAAGTGTGAACATGCGCGGTGGTATGACCAAAAGCGCTGGTGGATACAAAACGTATGCTGAAGGACCGCGTTACGATTTAAATACGATTCCAGATCAACCAAAAGTCAAAGGGTTACGTGTGGGTCGCGATAAATTCCCTTATGAAAATACACCGGAGTATAAAGAAAAAGTGAAAGCAGGACAAAATCCATACCCAGCCTCTCGTATGTACTACCCATTTGCTGTAGGTTTAGGGCAAGAAGTACTCATGTCTGCCAAAGAAAAATCTCCTTATCCTGTAAAAATTTTACTCATCCATCAGGCCAACCCTCTCTATACTGTCCCTGGACTTTATCAGAAAGATATTCTCGACATGTTACAAAAACCGGACGAACTCCCACTCATCATCAGTATTGATGTTGTCATGGGTGAGACATCGGCCTATGCTGATTATATTATACCCGACACTGTTTTTTATGAAAGCTGGGGCTTGCCCAGTGTCTGGAACGGTATGCTCACAAAAGTGTCCGCCGTTCGATACCCAGTCGTCACACCACTTACACCTAAACTTGCCGATGGTCGTCACATCAATATGGAAACCTTTCTGATTGACTTAGCCAAACGTGTAGGTGTGGCTGGATTCGGTGCCAAAGGCATGAAAGACGTAAACGGTCGCGTCCTTCCGATCGATAAACAAGAAGACTTTTATTTGCGCGCTGTAGCCAACATTGCTTTTGACCAAAAGCCGGTTCCGGATGCCTCATCAGAAGAAATGGATCTTATCGATTTGGAAGGGGCCCTTGGCAAAGCCAAAAACAGCGTGACAGCCGAAGAATGGAAAAAAATTGCTTATGTATTGATTCGGGGTGGGCGTTTTGAAAGTCGAGATCAAGCATATATTGGCGATCGTCTCAAATATCGTTGGGAACGTGTGCTTAATATTTATAACGAACAGGTGGCAACAGGCCGTCATCCATTAACAGGCGAATATTTTGAAGGAACAGCCGATTATATACCACCTGCTTGGCCAGATGGAACACCGCTGGACAAAGCTTATCCAGCAGATGAATGGCCATTTACCATTATCTCTTACAAATCGCGTTACCGTTCCGTCTCTACACTTGCCAACATCCCAAGATTACAAAACATTAAAACAGAAAATGCCATCCAGATCAATGCCCAAGATGCAGCGCGCCTTGGCATTCGCGATGGTGACACCATCAAAGTCATCACAGCTGCTGGGGAAGCTACAGGAATCGCTTTAACCCGTCAAGGTCTCATGCCAGGTACACTTGCCGTGGCTTTCGGTTATGGCCATTGGGAATATGGTTCTAAGCCTTATTCGATCGGTAGTGATACGATCAAAGGCGACAGCAAACGTGGAGCAGGTTTTGCTCTCAACCCACTCGTCCCCCGCGACCCTCACGGATGGCTCGTCAATGACCCGGTAGGTGGTTCCATCGCTCGTAATGATACACGTGCAAAGGTGGTGAAAATATGAGTACGTCCGCTCCATATCGTGGCTTAAGTCAGATCACCGCCTTTCTGGCAGCACCTTTTCTCCAAGAGCCGACACTTACACTATATCAAAGATGGTATCACGGCCTTCATTTGCTCAAAGACGCATTTTCCAGTAATGCTAACGACATGAAAACGTTTTTTCCCGCACTCGAACGATCACGTGAACAGCTTGAAAAAGTAATTTCTGGCACATTCTCTATAGAAACAGCACGACAAGATTTTTATGATATCTTTTTTGTCCCGTACAGCAATCGTTATCAGCCACCGATAGAATCTGTCGTGCGCTATCAGACCATATGGGGAAAACCGCATCAAGAACTCAGCGAACGGTATCAACAAAACGGATTTGATCCTTATGCCGATCCGTCTATCTATACACCGTTTCGAATGCTTGGAATCACCGATATGTTAGGTTTTGAATTAGCCTACCTCGCCTACACACTAGATCAAGCACAAAGCATAAAATTTGCGCGTGATCTGTGGTTACAAGAAGCGCGATCGTTTCTCAGTGAACATATCATTCCCTTCCTTCAGTCATATCATCGTATCTTAAACACATATGCGGATGATAGTTTGTATGCACCCTGGAGTACACTCACCTATGACATGATGCAACACGTCCTAGAAGGAATCACTTCTTTTAGTGTGGAGGTGTTCGAAGATGCCTGAAACGACAGCAACCGTCGAAAAAAGAAAAAAACGCTACGGCATGGTTATTGATCTTAGAAAATGTGCCGGTTGTTCTGCCTGTACAGTGGCCTGTTCTATCGAAAATAACGTCCCCGAAGGGCACTTTCGTACTTGGGTTAAAGAGATGGAAGTAGGTCTCTTTCCAGACGTCAAACGTATTAAACTCCCCAGACTGTGCAACCATTGTGAAGATCCGCCCTGCGTCAAAGTATGCCCGGTGCAAGCTTCCTGGCAAAATGAAGATGGTGTCGTCCTGATTGACCAAGATCGTTGTATTGGGTGTAAATACTGTATCGCCGCCTGTCCCTATGAAGCACGCTTTATTAATCCGGAAACAAATACCGCTGACAAGTGTTCTTTCTGTATCCACCGTTTGGAAGTAGGACAGCTTCCAGCCTGTGTTACAACCTGTGTCGGCGGTGCACGAATCTTTGGTGATGTAAATGACCCCGAAAGTGAAATATCTAAAGTACTCAGTCAGTACAGTGTGAACGTTCTCAAGCCAGATCTCGGCACCCAACCTTTTGTCTTCTATATCGATGGAGACGGTTCACTGATGGCTGGAGACTACAGCGGTTTGCGCCTCGACCACACCATACGTCTGGCTCCGGGAGGGAAATAACCATGGGAATCGGTCCATATATCCCTGTCCACTACCTTTACAATGTGCATCACGAGATTCCATTCGGTTATTTAATCGCTATTTATTTCTTTTACACCGGTTTAAGTGCAGGTAGTTTTCTTATGTCAGCATTAAGCTCCGTGTTAGGAATCAAAAAATTTAAGCCGATTGCTAAAGTGAGCGGTGTGATGGCCCTTACACTTCTCGCTGTTGCACCTCTTCATCTCATCGCTGACCTCGAAAGACCACTAAGCTTCTGGCGTCTGTTTGTCTACTATAACGGTTCTTCAGCCATTAGCTACGGCACAATTCTTCTTACCATATATCCACTGATGACTTTAATTTATCTCTGGTTTATGATGCGTAAAGACTTAGCCTTAGGCGCCAAATACCTTACCAACTGGCGTGGAAAACTTTATCGCCTGCTTACGCTTGGCCATCTCGATACAAGTGAAGCTTCTTTTGAAAAAGATCAAAAAATCGTACGCACCCTAGGCATGATTACTGTGCCACTCGCTTTTTTGGTTCACGGTTACACCGGGTTTATTCTCGGCAACGTTCAGGCGCGCGGACTATGGAACACAGCGCTCATGCCCTACATCTTTCTCATGTCAGCCATCGTTTCTGGTACCGGTCTTCTGCTCCTGCTCGTCCTCTTTGCCGAACGCTTCTTAAGCGCCGAGCGCCGAATCACCCCCGAACGCCGAGAACTTATCGACGACATTGCCAAGATGATGCCTTGGTTTATTTTAGTTGACGGCACGCTCCTCATTTCTCACTTTATCGTCCTTTATTTTGCCGGACAAAACGCTCATGAGACGGCCTGGCAAATGCTCTACGGTCACCATCAATGGTCATTTCTTTTCGATGAAGTTCTCATCGGCCTCGTGTTACCGATGATTATTTTCTCTATACCAAAGCTGCGCAAAAATTTATTCATGCTTATTATCGGTAGCTTCATGACCCTTTATGGTGTTGTCTATATGCGTATGAACTTTGTCATCGGTGGACAGCAGCTAGAGCTTGATGGAAATGGTTGGAAAACATATATCCCCGATCCTCTGCATGTCAAACTAATCTTTACTTTCGCTGCTCTGGAGATCATCCTTCTATTCGGGCTTATGTTTTTACTGCCTATTACCGAACAGCGTTATCCTCCACTTGTACAACCACTGAAAGGCAAAGACATAAAAGGAACACTAACGATGGAACACTAACGCCTTGAATTGTATGTTATGTTGGATAGGGTGAGGCTACATGCTCGGACATATGCTTGTCCGCCTAACCGAACACTTGCTTCAAAAAAAAGAGGAGGAAAACAACTTTCTCTTGATACACGTAGACCGTTGTGTGCGCACACGACACCAAAAAGCCAGTTGTCAAAAATGCGCAGAGGTCTGTCCGCAAAATGCTATCTCCTTTCAACCAACACCTCAAATTGACCTATCACGCTGCATAGACTGTGGTTTATGTCAGCTTAGTTGTCCAACGGAAGCAATAACTTGGAAAAAATTCTCGGTTGATAAAAAAAACCGCTTATTGCAGAAGTCATTAGAAGAGACACAAATACACCAAAAACCGCTAAAGCTCATGTGTGAACGTACACCAAAGGCATATTGGGAAAAAGGAACGGTGTTACCGTGTCTCGGTCATTTACAATCTCATGACTTAGCTTATCTTATAGAGAATGCACCAACCGACGTCGAACTCATTATAACCGATTGCACACATTGCCCACATCAAGTATTTGCTAAAAACTTAGAAACAATCGTTCAGACAATCTCACAGCAAATCTCTCGGAGCATCCCTTCGGAACAAAAGCTCATCTTTATATCAACGTTTCCTACACCCGCTCTCCAGAGTCATTCAGTACAACAGAGCACGCCATCGGGCAGCGATCCTCCCGAAGATGTAATGGATCGTCGAGCTTTCTTCAAAAAAATGGGTTTGCAAACACGTCAAGTTTTAAAAGAAGTGGCTATGGAAGAAACACGCAGTCTTTTTCAAGATGTAGGATTAAATGGTTCAGATCAAGATGCTAAAACCCATACCGCCCTAACGAAGATCGCTCCTCCCAGTCTTCAACCAAAGCGGGTGTCCCCACACGATTTTGAATGGACAGTAAAAGACACGTGTCTTCACTGTCACGTATGTATGCTCGTATGCCCGGTCGACGCGATCGATCATCAAGAAAATAAATTGCAGTTTTATATGTCCCGTTGTCTCGACTGCGGGCTATGTCAAGACGTATGTTTCCGCGGCGCTTTAACACGTACGCCTGTCTTCTCCCGATCCAACACGTATTATATACAGTAAAGTATATATAAACATTAAAATATTTCCGTTAACTTTTCATCCGCCTCTTTACACGGAGTTCAGATCTGGTCATACTCAGTGTAAAGAGGATAATTTTTTGAAACAGAAGTGAATCGTTAATAAAGTTACGAACGCATCACCGCATACAGTCCGATGCCCCAAAAAGCAATCTGCCAGAGTGTGAATAAAATGAGCGTAAGACGTGCTGCGCCCTGTGACACGCTCTTCGAACGCGGATTCGTCT
>PEBX01000009.1 GCA_003050645.1 Candidatus Carbonibacillus altaicus | reverse complement strand
TTGCATCCAGCGCTTTCGGCATTTTTCTTGTGCGTCAATCGTTCAAACAGGTTCCAGAAGAACTCATTGAAGCAGCCAGACTTGACGAAGCAAAAGAATGGCAGATTATCCTCAATATCATGGTGCCAATGGCCAGACCTGCGCTGATCACGTTTGCACTTTTCAGCTTTATCACCCACTGGAACGATTACTTCTGGCCGCTCGTTATGACGACAGATGATGCCGCTCGCACCTTGCCCCTCGGCATCGCCAAATTAAGACAGGTGGAAGGGGGAAGTGCCTGGCATATCGTTATGGCCGGAAACGTTATCCTTGTCCTGCCGATCCTGTTCGTGTTCCTCATTGCACAACGTTATATCGTCCGTGCATTTGTCTACACCGGCATTAAGTAAAGTCTTATATAATGACTTGCTGATCCATCCGATCGAATTCAGCTTTTTAAATTATGAAGGAGGTATTGATTGATGAAATCCGTTATCCATGATCGTGTGTATCGTCAAGTTAAACCATTTACCGTGTTCCTTCTGATTGTCGCATTGATCACGATGCTCAGCGCCTGCGGTACCGATCAATCTTCACCGACTGCTAGTAGCACACCGAAGAGCAACACCGGCACGAATACGGGTAACACCAGCACAGGCGGAAATGCTAGCAATGACAGCACCTCCAATAAAGAAAAGATCGTCATCAACTACTGGTATTCATGGGGAGACAAAATCGGCGAAACGAAAGAAGCGCTTGTCAAAATGTTTAACGAATCCCAGGACGACATTGAAGTGAAAGCCGCTTATCAGGGAACATATGACGACCAGCATGCCAAAGTTCAATCCGCTTTTGTCGCCGGCAACGCCCCTGAGGTGTGGGAAAATGAAATTGCTTCTGTCGGCGTCTTTGCTCAAGCCGGTCTCACACAAGATCTTACGCCATTTGTCGAACGGGATAAACTCGACATCAACGATTTTATCCCGGGGCTGATGGGGAATTCCTATGTTGACGGAAAGCTTTACGCTCTACCTTATTTTCGCAGCACACCGCTCCTTTATTACAACAAAACACTTTTCAAAGAAGCGGGACTTGATCTCGCTGGACCCAAGACATGGGATGAATTTGCGGATGCAGCGCGCAAGCTGACCGTCCCCGAAAAACGTGTGGGTATGACGCTCGCTCCTAGCGTCTGGTATTACGAAGCGCTGGTCAAAGAAAGCGGTGGCGAAGTCATAACACCGGATGGCAAAATCGGTTTTAACTCCGAAGCAGGCATTGAACCTGTTCGCTTCTGGAAAATGTTAAAAGAAGAGGGTGTGCTCAAAGTACCGACGACAGACGATGCAGGCAGCGTTGCGCGTACTGACTTTGAGAATGGTCGTTCGGCGATGTACTTCTCCTCTACAGCCGACCTGACCAAGTTGTTAGAACTAGCTAAAGGCGCAGGATTTGAGCTCGGAGCGACCTTTATGCCTAAAAATAAGATGTATGGTGTGCCAACAGGTGGGGCCAATATTGTCATGTCTGCTGGCCTTTCTCCAGAAAAACAAGAAGCTGCCTGGACGTTTATTAAATGGATCACCGCTAAAGAACAGACGATCTATCAGAGCACCCACACTGGCTATCTACCGAGCCGTCTCTCTGCCGTCGAAAGCCCGGAGATGCAAGCACTTTATAAGGAATATCCACTCTTTAAAGTGGCAGTCGATCAACTCGAATATGCCGGACCCCGCCCGATGATCAAACAGTATCCGGAAATCGCCAAAGTCTTACAGGATGAGATCGGCCGCGCCCTGATTGATCCCAAAACGACGCCGGAGGCAGCTATTCAGGCTGCAACTCAAAAGGCAGAAAAAATACTTTCGAAGTAAAATTGATGTAAACGAAGTACATCAAACCAACACCCCTCGTAAAGAACAGATCTGAGCAGTTATGACATGACAATATCACAGAACAACAACAAAAATTGTTAAAATCTACGATTGAACTGTCCTCGATTTACCTTTATAATGAATTCAAGAATGAATTTTTATTGCTTTCAGCAGTGAAATCACCTATACCTTTACCACCACGACTGCAGACTGACACGGCATATACTAATCCTAATAACCGTATTAGGAGGCGAAGCTGTGGATCAAATGGAGGAGAATGATATGTTTCCCGCAGTTAAACCCATTAACAAAGAAGGAAAAACAGGTTTAACAAAAAAGAAGAAGGAACTTATGAAGAGATATCAGGGGTCTGCGTCAATTCCGGTTGATTTAAACAAAATTTACCAGTGGGCAAAACATCATAAACCTCATTAACTTCTCAAATAATTTCATTGGTTTTCAAGAGGGCGAGGATATTTTAGTGGATACTGGAATATTACTCGCCTATTTTAATGAGTATGACGCGTATTATTCGGCTGTGAAGGAGCTATTTGATCACTATATCTATGGGACGAACACATCCATATTTCTGTATGTGAATCCTACCATAGTTAATGAGATTACCCATTTAGCCCACGATCCTGTGAAGAGATATCTAGCTGCACATCCCGCCGATCAAACTAAGTTTGATATGACAACTCTTAATACTTTGCAAGATAAGATTACAAACGGAGTGAAAGGGTTAATTGAAGATGAAATATTATATGTATTGGATGGAAACGAAGAAAGCGTAATAAAACAGATTGAGTTATCCAAGGCACTGGGATCTGCAGATGCGGTAAATGCGTCCATTGCTGATCTTTTTGGGACAAGTTTTTTAACAGTAGATAAGAAGCTTGCTTATAAAATGAAAAGTGTAGAAATCGAACTTCCTAACATCCGGAACGTTTACTATACTACATCACAATTTCGTGATTATTAAAAGGTGTTAACCATGGGCGGTGGAAGGAGTTCGTTCCGTTGTCAACTACGGAATCATCAAGGAGAATAGGAAGAATCAATTCCTCTTCACCCATTCTTCCACCAGAGCCGAGACGGCTGCCATGCTCCATCTCCTCATTTTAATTCTGAACAAAGGCCATAATAGAAGAAACGGTATAACCCAAAGATTGCAATTTCCGTAAGGCCTGCTTGGCAACGTGCTCACGCCGATGTTCTAATATGTATGAGGCCGTTTCTTTTTACAGAAACGGCCTCTTTGAGTACAGCATGCTCACGAGGTTCATGATCATCCCTATGGTACTGTCATCTTATACTGTCACTACCAGCTTATGGTACTTGATAGATTTGCGGCTCTGCCAGTACTTTTTCAACGATGTTAGGATCCGAGCTGAATCCATCGAGGACATAGACTCGAACCTCATAGCCGTCACCGACTTCGTTGAAGTGCGCAATGAACGTCTCGCCTTCAGTATGCCATGACGATTTTTCTAGCGCGACAATGGAACGCGGTTCAACGCTACTCCCAACCTTCTTTACGAGCTGGAAGACGACGACCGCACGGTTACTATATGGAAGCTTGGACTTAACGTGAACCGTTACGGTGATGCCGTTTTCTTTCTTTACGAATCCTTCGACATTAAACATTGTGTCCACGATAAGGCTACCATTCGGTCGTATTAAATACCATACATCGTTTTTACCTTGACCATTTGTCTCACCTGGCGCTTTATCTCCTATAAAAGTGTAAAGTGGCCAGCCATTATACATTACCTGATACAGATCACTATCTGGACGTTTCACAAACCCAACTGTATCTTGTTCAATGCCTTCACCGACTTTAATACCTTCTTCCACATAAAGTTTGTATACTTCTTCTGTTACTGTAAGCGGTGGCCAATTGTCCGCGCATGTCCCGGTGCATACACTTACTCCGCCCGGTTGGTCCTTCGTATAAATATATAAGCTAAAGCCAGCGTCATTCACAAGGTATGGGCCGTAGTCTTTGTGACTACCGATTTTTAACAAATCAGCGAGCGGTGTAGGTTCGGGCTTGTCTTGTGTAGCCAGATCAACGATACGACCCTCCGGCGCAGCATAGGCCTCGCTGATGGGACCATATGCCTCGAGATAAGAGACGAACACTTCATAATCTGGGTAAAAAAGATTCGTCATTCGTCCATTCTCTTGCGCTCTCTTAAACATTGTGTAGAAGTCGCCGCCGTCAGCCATAAATTTATTCGTCGCAATCGTGTACACCGCATCCGGATCGAGCGGCTTGTAGCCTTCTTCTGTGTTGATCTCAACGTCCACGATACGCTCGCCAGCGGGTTTCCGAGAATCATACGTAAAGCGAAGGCCTGAGACTTGCGGGAAACGACCGTGCTTATTTTCAACTGCTAAGACACCGTTTTCCAGCGCTTCTTTGAGCTCGGCTCCCGTCACTTTCAGTGTAACGATGACGTTACCGAACGGAAGCGTCGTCATAACCTGGCCGAGCGTGATATCACCTTTGGGAATCGAGGCGCGAATCCCTCCACCGTTTGTGATCGCGGCCTGTGTTTCTGGAACGAACTGTTTAGCAAAAGCAACCATACCATCAGCGATAAGATTCCCGAGGTTCGTCTCCTGTGTTCGTACGTATTCTCGTTCACCATTTAAGTCAACATCAGTTTTACCAACGACTTCACTCATAAGCTCTTTTAATTCTTGATCAAACTGATCGATCAATTTTTGTGCATCAGGATCGGGTTCAACGATATACTTCCCACTGTCATCTTTAGCTGAGGTGGGAAGAAGTTGGCCCGCAAATGACGTGATGCCACCGTTATCCCCGAGCGTTACATCGAGCTCTCCCAAATATTTTCGATGTTCATTAGCCTGGACGATGAGCGTCTCCGAACCATCGTTGTGCGAGATCACCTTAGGTGTGTCCAGTTGCGTATGCGAGTGCCCACCGACGATCACATCGATGCCGTTCACGGTTTCTGCGAGTTTTACGTCTTCGGAGTAGCCGATGTGCGTAAGGGCGATAATGAAATCAACGTTTCTCTCTTTAAGCGCATCGACCATCTGCCGGGCCGTGTCGATGGCTGGTAAAAATGTGATATGCTCACCAGGGCTGGAGATGGCCTTTGTTTCTTCCGTCGTAAGACCGAACAGCCCGACCCGCTTACCTCCAACTTCTAAGATGATGGCTGGGTATATGTGCCCTGGGACAATCGTCTGACCTTCTACAATCTCAGAGGAAACATAATCTTTTAAGTTAGGATCGTTGCCAAAGTCAATATTGGCAGCTACTACGGGGAATTGAATAGCATTTAAAAACTTGGCGAGACCTTCCGGACCTTTATCAAATTCGTGATTCCCGAGCGTCATCGCCTGGTAGCCGATGAGGTTCATAAACTCAGCATCGGCAAGCCCTTCGTATTTGGTAAAGTAAAGCGTCCCAGTGAAGACGTCACCCGCATCGAGAAGGAGCACTTGCTGACCGTTGGCCTCGGCTTCTGCACGCGCTTGTTTGATGAGCGTCGCGAGTCGAGTTGCAGTTTCTAAATGACTGTGTGTGTCGTTCGTATGCAGAATTCTGAGCGACCAAGTCTCCGGCGTTTGAACGTCTTCTTGAGGAAGTGTTATATCTTCCGCCCAACGCGGCTTGATCTGATACACCGTGTTATAGATGCTGGCGATCCCGACGACATCGACAACGTCGCCATCTTTAAATGTGAAATCTTTATAAGCAAGGCCCGTTCGATTATCGACGCGAACGGTTACCGACTTGCCGTCGTCTGTTGTTGCTGTGAATTCAAACGTTCCGTAGTACTTACCACCAGTCATTACTTCTTTTAAATCATTAATGGTCACTTTGGACAGACGAACAACTTCACCTTGCACATTGGCAAGATCGTCCGGTTGAATGGTTTTCGGTTGAGGTAGTGACCCTTGTCCTACAATTATCACTTTACTGGGGCTGTCAATCTCCCATTCGCCATTATAGCTCTTAGTTGCACCGATCACATCAACCACGTCACCGGGCTTTACTTTGTAATCTTGCGACGTATAAACATAGATACCAGCCGTTTGATCCTGGATATAAAATCCTTTCGCTCCCCATGCACCCGGTTGCGTTGTCACTGTCCCTTGAACATGGACATAGGTTCCTGCCTGTACTTTCCGAGCATCTGCGATGGAAGTAAGGGGGACTTCTGGCATATCGCTGGCATCTTTTTGTATAGCGATACGCCCTTCTTTTTGCGCTTCAACGCTTCCGTTTTCATCTGTGAGCTTTTTGGCATACCACTCCAGTGCATCACGGACGAGCCACACCGCTGTATACAACGTGTCGCCAAGTTCCGGGAACTGGTAACCGGATCCGCCAGAGCCAATATAGTCAGGGACCAGTACGTAGACAGTAGCATCATCTTGTAAAGGCTGGTCATCGATCGTGGCGATGACATCTTTGAATTGACCTGTAGCGTCGGTCACGATTGTGTAGTTCATACCGGAGACTTGCAAATCGATAGAGTTACGACCATCCCGTGTAAAGGAGTATTTCAAGATTTCTTTCAAATTTTTTCCGTTCATCTCGATGACGGAGATAAAGTTACTAAAGGGCTCAATCTCAAAAATGTTGCGCCGTGTAATATCCCCTGCTGGAATATTTTCACGTATGCCACCAGCATTCATAAATGCTACCGTTGGTGCAAGGTCGATCTCTTCAACTTCTTTGACATAGGCGCGCATGGCATCTGTCCAGAAATTGCCAAGCGGTACGTCCCCAGCATTTTTTCCGGACTGACTGAGTCCATTTTTCGTCTTGCCGATCACCTCATCCAGCTGGTCCTTAACGGCATCCGTGTACTGATCAACGATGGCCTGGATCGCTGGATCCGTCTCGGTCAGGGTACGCGTCGAGAGAAGTTCACCCGATACACGGCGCGTTCCATCGGGACCTTTGACGACGGTGTACTGACCATCAACGTTTTTATTGAGTTCAAGCACAGTGTGCCCGATGTTATCCATATGACTGCCGGTCTGAACGATTGGCACTCCGTTTACAAATACTGGCTTGGTGAGCGTCGTGTGGCTGTGCCCACCGATGATAAGGTCAAACTCCGGAAACTTCTCCGCCAGCACGCGGTCATCCGGATAACCGATGTGGCTAGCAAGGATAAAGACGTCGACCTGATCTTTTAGATCCAGATACTGCCTAATCGTCGAATCGTAGTCATGGAATTCTAGACCCAGAGTATTTTTCGGTGCAGTTGCTGGAGGATTTTGTGTTATGGAGAGGAGACCCACAGTGAGAATGTCCGGCGAACGGGTATAAGGCTCACCCGGATGATAGAGTGTACGGTTGCCCTGTTGATCGATCTGAATGACGACGTACGGTTCCGGCTGCGTAATCGGTGTCTTGGAAGCATCAGAGACGCTTACATTGGCGGCAAGCCAAGGATACGTTGATTCCACCCGACGTTCTTGAAACGTTTGTGCTCCATAGTCAAAATCGTGATTTCCGATCGTCATGGCATCGAGACCCATGGCGTTAAACAGTTCGACCATCGGTTTACCTTTAGCTAAATCAGTAACTGGATCGCCACTGAACTGATCGCCATCATCAATAAAGAGCGTAAAGGCATGCGCATCACGCGTTTTTTCAACTACTTTTGCCAGTTTGGCAAAATCTTTAATATTCCCGTGGATATCATTGGTGTGAATGATATGCAGCGCCTTCGTGTCTTTGACAGGTTGGCCTGAGTCGGACTCTTTGGTATAAACCGCCACATCATCAATGTTAATACGAGGTTTTGTATCAGTTGAACCATCTGTCTTGACGATTTGAAAACGAACGGGCCCATTAACGCCGTCAAGCTGAAAAGCAATGGGTGTCAGTGTATCCGTTGGCGTAACAGTAGCGTCCGTTGAACCGATGGGAGTAATATCTTCCCAAGTTGATCCTTGATTACGTGAAAGCTGTAGCTTCCATTTTCCACCTGTATCTGAACCGTAGAGCGCATGATACACTTCTACATAGACCGACTGTGTGACAGACACATCAAAATTCATTGTGAGCTTGCCACTCTTGGTCATGCGAACAGCTTTTGAACCATTCTTTTTATCTTCATCGCGACTTCCTATCAGCGCATCATCGAGGGTCCAACTTCCAGAATGTAGATTAACAACATTACCTTTTATACTATCGTTATACGAATCTTTTGTCCCATTCTCAAAGTCTTCTTTAAAAAGAAGCTGCCATCCCGTATTTGTCTGTTGCACAGAATCTGTGGCAGAGTCCTCTGCATACGCCGGCTGAACAACAGATGGCATCACACTGCTCGCCAGCAAAAGAAGTGCGAGCATCACCAGTGCGACGGGTCGAAAAGACGTCCTGCGACGCATATCCAAGCGTCTACGTTTCTCCATCTTCGCTCTTCCTCCTTATTGTGGATGATACTATCTATCTCCCACTGCAATTCTTCTTTATCATTCATTAAACCTCATTCATTAAACGCGCATCACTGACCAACGACAAGCTTAAATAATACGGCGGCTGCTTCTGCACGTTTGGTGTTTTTCTTCGGCGCAAACAGATTGTCACCCATACCACTGATCCATCCTTCGGCCTGCGCCTGTGCGACAGCTTCTTTCGCCCATGAACTGATCTGTGCGCTATCCGCAAATGACGGATTTTTTACGGCAGAAGGAGCAGGGTTTAGCTTGAGGCCCAATCGTTTTGTATCGACCGCACGGGTAGCATTGACGATGACGACGGCCATTTCTTCACGCGTGATCGGATCGTTGGGACGAAATTTGGTTCCGTCGCCTTTCATCAGTCCATAATGATACGCCGTTCCGACAACCTTGTTATACCAGGCCGTTGGTGATACGTCTTGAAAAGGCATCGGATACGTTTCCTGGTCAAGCTGTAGGGCTTTTAACATGAGCGCTGCAAACTCAGCGCGGGTCACATGTCTCTCCGGTTGAAAATAATTAGCATCGACACCTGATACGATACCACGGCTCGCCAGTACTTCGATCACGTCCTTGCCCCAGTGGTTTTGAATATCGGCAAATGTCTTTTGAACGATGAGAACAGCGTAGGAACCGAAAGTACTGGACGTGCCGCTGTATGTCCGTCCATCATGTGTTTGATGGGGGAGAGCCTGCCACATGCTCGAAGCTGTTTCTTTGTGGTATATCAGGGCTTTTCTCAGATCTAAAGCAGATTCCGGTACATCAAATGAAAGTGTCACCGGCTTAGGAAGCAGCTTATCTCCGTGTATGGTATAGACCGGTGTTAACGCATGAATCGCTTTTACCATGGCAATTTGAACGGAACCGTCCCTACCAAACTGCTCTACACTCAGCCGTAACGATAACGTTCCCTGGGCATCGATAAAAGCACTGAGCGCTTCACCCGGAATGCCGATCGTTAACGCTGGCAAATTCACGTTCACAGCTGTTTTTTTAGTCATGAGTTCATTGGCGATCGATGCAGGGATAGTTATGATCACGCGATCGTTTTCTTTTAACTCAATCGTTTTAATATCCAGCGTAATGGTTTGAGCACCCTGGCTCAATGCTTGCTGAATATTGTTCGCATTTATTTCAATCGAGATGTCGCGCGATTGATCAGCATTGGTTTTGATGGTAGCTTGTCCATCATTAAGTGTAACGGTTTTCTCTCCTGGAGCAGGTGTTGGCGGTTTTTGTGGTGTAGGTGAGGGCTCCTGAGGCTCCGTTGGAGTTGGTTCTGGCGTTGGTGTCGGTTTTGGCGATGGTGTGGGTTCTGGTGATGGTGCGGGTTTTGGAGATGGAGACGCGTTTTCTTTCTTTGTCACTGTAAATGTGGCTGTTGCAACGTTTTGACTCACGCCCACAACGACCGTGTACGAGCCCAGCACGATATCATCTGGGAGACGTATGCGTGTATTGAACATGTGATTTGCATCTACTTTTAACACGTCCAAATAAAAAATATTGTTTGAACCCGGTCCAATGATTTTGAGCATCACTGTTTGGAATGAACTTGTCCCAGCAATATCAACGATGTCTCCCGGTTGATACTGCTCTTGTAAGGGAGAAAGTGTGACGGGCACCTGATCAGCAGCACTGCTTTCAGCAAAAGGCATGAAAAATATCACAGTCAGCAGCAAAACAAGAATAAAAATGAAACTTTTTTGACAAGGTGTATTCTGCTTACACAAATCCAAACCTCCTTTTCTTCACATGATGTATCATTTTTATGATATCAGTAGAATATTAAAACGATATTAAGATTTTGTTAAAAATGCCCGCTTTCTGTAAAGAAATTGTAAATGATCGATGAACATCCGATATCATATGACTTATACATTTCTCTACGTCAATGTCTCGACGAAATAAATCAATAAGATCTATCAACAAAAAAAAACGTCTCTGTACGAGACGTATCGTCATAAACTCTAGAAAAAATAGGTTTAGTGCATGTTTTACAGTCTATAACCTCGCTTACTTTTACGGCTTCGACTGCAGCCATCGTTGCCAGTTATGAATAGTATCTTCCAAGCCCTGCAGCGTATCCTTTTGAACGTTCGCCTCAAATTCACTGCGCATACGTTCAGCTTCATCCGTAAAACCATTAAGCTTCGCCAGACTGATCATAAACGCATACAGCTCCTTAAGTGTCGCCGTATTCTTTTCCGATGCAATATGCGCCGACATCTCTGATAATGCTTGCTTCTCCGCCTCAGAACCTCTCTGACTCGCCAAGACATTCGTAAAGCTTTCAAAAAGCAAAAATTGACCCGACAATTGATAAGATGGATATTGACTCTCCGGAGGCTCAGCATCTAAAAACGCCCGCTGCGCTTCAAAACGCGCCTGCAATGTCGAAAATGTCTCATGTGCCTTCTGGAGCTCACTTTGGAAGGCAGGATCGGACCAAGACGATACCGATTGTGCAGACTGCAATAATTCTTTTCCTGTTAACTCCGCTTTCCAATCCATAGCTGGCATAAACCATGGAGCTGTCTTTAGCGCAGCGCTGGCAACCTCTTGCGCCCGCACTCCATCCCCGATCGTCGCCCAAAATCGAGAGACCGATGTTAATACACGCGGATCAAAGGGGGAGACGCGCTCTAAATGGAGCGCTTCTTCTTTAGCAAGTTCTAACCAGCGCGCCTCTTTTGTTTGTTGATAAATTTGTTCATAGGCTTGAAGTGCTAACATATGCATGTTGCGATCTTGACTGCGTATGGATTTTTTCTGAAGGATATTGCGTTCTAACGTCGTGAGGTTAACCCCTTCTACAGGTAGACTGTAGGCATACGCATCACGCACGGTAAACACGAGGATAAGTGCGATCCACCCTGCCAGGAGTGCGACGCTACCGCGTGCTAATAGGTCACGCCGTAAGAAAAGAGGGCGAGCGTCGTTATGCTGCACTATCTTCTCCGCAGGCACTTCGTTCATCTCTCTTTTTCTCATCATTTTTCTAAACGTTTTAAAAGGCGGCATATACGCTTCGACGAGTGCCCAGAGTGTCCAGAATAAAAGGAGAATGAATCCATAAGAAAAGTCGAAATCGATCTGGGCATGGGCAAATAGATAAAACATCGCCAGCGTATAGGCCAGCAGGTGAAAGCGTCCCGAAGCATCGAGCTTACCCAAAGCAAAGATGATCCTTATGATGAGCATAGCGAGAGCGAGGCCAAAAAGGATAAGCCCCAAAAGCCCCGTCTCTAAAGCGAGCTGGAAAATAAAACTGTGCGTTTGCGTCGAAAAATACGGATACGATTGATAGTGTAAAAACACATCGCGCCACGCATCACCGCCCGCACCGAATAACGGGTGGTCGCGCATCAACTTCAGGCTATCCTTGTAAAAATTAAAGCGTTCTACCGTATTTTGCGTCGATAAACTGATATCTTTAAGTCGCGCCGCCACCTCACCGGGCAATCGGGATAAAACCGCCTCACTGCGGAGGACAATAAAACCGACACCACCGAGCAGCACGGTAAGGACAGGCATCACACTACGAAAGATGAGCCCCGGTATGCGTGCCATTCGCTCCGAAAGCACAGACTCTCCAACAGGTGTGAGCGCTTCTGTGCCCGATTCCCGTCTACTCTCCTGCATTCCTTTAGGCTTCGATACCGCACGGCTTATGCGATGGTTCACCCAACGTCTGTTCAACCAGACGTCCATCCCCATCACCAGCACGGCAAAAAAAAGTGATGCACCGAACGTCAACCCTAACCCGATGAGCGACCTTTCTTCCATCCACTGATTAAAACGTACGATAAGTGGAAGCGCTACGAGTACACTTCCCAGCGTAAGACCGATATACCGCATTTGATAACGCCAGGAAAAAGCCCAAAGACCGAGCCACCAGAAAACCGGAAGAAGAACCCAGGCTCCGCGCGAAAAGCTGTAAATGAAGGCCACCCATAAAAGCGGTAGGAGCCACGCCGATACGAACTTAAATGCGGATAATAACAGCAGGCGGGTGTCTGATCGACCGTACGGAAAAAGAAAACGTTCTTTTTTTGTACCGTCTTTTGTACTGTGTTTTATACCGCTTTTTGCATCGTCCACAGCCGTATCATTTGCTCCATGCGACCTTTCCACGCCCGTAACATAAAAAAGCGTAAGTATAAGTAAAGCACCGATAATGACCCCGTATGTATTCGGGTACTGATAGACCGAAGAAAGGCGATTATTATCTAATACAGCATCCTGATATTCCACAAGCCCGACTGCAGCCAGAAGAGCAAATATGCTCGTCCAGGCAAGCGTAGCAAAGACACCAAGGCCGATGATTTTAGGTCCCGTTCTCTCAACCTGATCCTCTCTCCCGTCCTCCACATGTGCATGTTCCGTACGAAATAGGGCTCCCAACACAATAAAAGAGAGAACCACCGCAGCAATCCTGTAAGCCTGATCCCAGGCGTTTGAAGCTTGAACACCAAACGGTGCACGTATGACATACCAGATACTTAAAAGTAGGAGTCCCCATGTCATCATCATGTTCGAAAAACTACCGATCAAACCGAATCTGTGGGCAAGAAGCGTCCAACGTTCTTGACGAGCATAATGGCCGGACACTCCATGAGCGGCAGACGCTCCCACTTCTCCACTTGGTCGCTTCTTTTTTTTCTTTTTACTTTGTACGTCAGTGCGTATCCTCTCTTCCGTCCCGGCACTGATAACCTCATAGACGACATACACAAACGATACGACCGACCAGGATAATAAAAGCACATCATAGACGATCATATCTTCAAAGAAAAAGAGCCCCCGATTCCAAGGTGAAAAAAGAAAGATGAGCGCATAAGACAAAAAAAGCACATGCACAAAACGAAAAGAGTGTTTGTTACTCAAGACGCATCCAACCCCTAGCTGAAATTAAGAAAAAAGCAAAATCCCTACTCGTTATTTACCTTGGCACATCGATTTTCTGATTTCTACCCGAACGATCCATGACCTCCACCCAAAACGTTTCTTTCTTATTATCGCTTACGCCCGAAGCTGCTTCTTTACTCAATACGACTTTGACCGTCATGAACAAAATACGCACGTCAAGCAACAAAGAATAGTTTTTTATATAGAAAAGGTCAAGTGCAAGCTTGTCCTCAGCACTCGTTGAGTAGCGGCCGACAACCTGCGCCAACCCGGTAATACCGGCTTTGACCTGATGGCGGTAAGAATATGCCGGCAGTTCCTTAGAAAATTGCTCAATAAAATGCGGCCGCTCCGGTCGAGGACCGATCAAACTCATCTCGCCTTTAAGTACGTTGATGAGCTGTGGTAGCTCATCCAGACGTGTCGCTCGTAACACCCGTCCTACCGAAGTAATACGTGGATCTTTTTCAGTGGCGAGAACAGGTCCGGTTCGTTTCTCCGCGTCTTTAACCATGGTACGAAACTTAATCAGCATAAACGTCTTACCGCCTTCTGTAACCCGCTCCTGACGGTAAAATACAGGACCCGGCGACGTCAACTTAATGAGGGCGGCGACAACAAGCATGAGCGGAAAGGTAACAAGGAGCATCGTGAAAGCAAGAACCGTATCCATCCACCGTTTCACGAGCTTTAAATCTTCCGGTATCGAAAATTCGGTTAAAGCAATCATCGGAACATCGTGAAAAAGCAGGAGTTGCGGCCTGGAGAGGACGATATCCTGCATCGCCGGTTCGATCAGGACAAATTTATGCGCCGCCAGCGCGCTTTCAATTAAACCTTTTTTCATCTTTTCATCGAGGTCATTGCTAAGGGCGATCGTATCGGCCGCGTGCCATTCGGGAAAATCCTCGATGTGTCTTATTTTTAAGTCCGTCGGCGAGAGAACATGAGCAATCGTATACCAGCCTTCTTGCCCACCTAATATACTCGAACCGATCTTTTGAAGCTTCTCTTCTGAACCAATCAGGAGAATGCGTTTTTCCCCGTGGACGCGTCTTCTTACCCTGAGTACTATCGCCCGCCAAACGCTAAGAAGGAACCATTGAATAAAAAAGGCGATGATCAAGATACTTCTGGGAAAGGCAAATTCCCGGATAAAAAAAGTTGACGTCGTGACGATAAGTTGCAGGAAAAAAAGAGATAGGCCGAGTGAAAAGACGATATCGAGCAGTGTTTTGCGGGCAATCGTATACAGTCCGTACATAGAAAATAGAATATATGTAGCAAGCACGATGACAGGTATAAGCTGGATGAACGGATCGATATTTTCTCTTGGCGGTGCAAAGCCAAACCGCAAAAGATAAGCTAGCACATATCCACCCAATACCCAGATCATATCGATCAAGATCACGGCAAGCTTACTCATCTGAAAATATCGCGCTAAGAAAGCATACACGCCTTTTCACCTCCCCCTTACATTATCATACTATGAATCTTTTTCACCTACAAGCTCTTTGTAGATTTTTAACGTAGTTTGAAACATATGATCGAATGTAAAATACTTCTCATAGCGCTCTCTTCCGGCCTGACCCATTTTTCGTCTCATCTCAAGTGAAGTGATCAGGTTTTGCAGGTAACCGGCCAGTTCGTCAGCATCCGCTCCCTTCACTACAAACCCTGTCTCCCCATGCACAACGGCTTCCTTCACCCCGCCTACATCCGACGCGATGACTGGGAGACCGGCACGCATCGCTTCGATAATGCTGAGTGGAAAACCTTCCCAGCGCGACGTCAGAATAAAAATGTTAGATGAAGCCAGCAGTTCCGGCACATCATCACGGCGCCCTAAGAACACTACGCGTTCTTCTAACCCTAGCGCCCTCACCCGGTCTCGAACTTCTCCCAATAAAGGACCATCCCCCACAAAATCGAGCGACCACGGTTCTGTTCGAAGCGAAGCTAAAGCGTCCAGTAATAAAGCATGATTTTTGGGATGTCCGAACCGGGCTACCATGATCAGTCTTACCGGTTCACGCTCCGGCCTAGCCCTCAACCGATCAGGTACATCCGGTATGCCGTTGTGAATGGTGACGATCTGTTTCGCATCACCAACCCTCTCTTTTAAAGCAAGCGCGCGATCGTATTCCGATACAGTAATGATCTTACGAGAAAGGCGCGCTGCCCATTGTTCAATAGCCCGGTAAACATATCGCTTTTGGGGATTGACTCCTTCCGTAAACGCCCAACCATGTGCGGTAAACGTAACCGGTATCGAAAGCCGGTGCGCTGCGAGACGGCCGAGAATACCCGCTTTTGAAGAGTGCGTTGCCACAAGATCCGGCTTAAGCACCCGTAAAATATGGCCAATCTCAAGGTACGCTAAGACATCCCGATACGGGTTGATCGGATGCACGAGGTGCTTGAGTACCCGATATGGGATGTTATGCTTATCGAGCATCTCGGTAAAGGCACCGCTTCCCCCGCACAGTACAGTTACTTGATGACCGTCGTCTTGTAAGGCCTCTGCTAAATCTCTCACATGAATCTGCGCGCCCCCGATGTCATCGCCGCGGGTGATGATAAAGACGATATTCAAAAGACCCACACCTTTCATAATATGACCGATTTATTTTTTCTTATCATTTATTTTATTTCTATTTTGAATCTTTTCTGCTATCAACTCTTCATATATCTTTTCCCACCGGTCCAAAATACGCTCCATATCGTAGTTTTCATAGATGAATTGCCGTAATTGTTCTCCTAAAGCGATACGTTTCTCAGGTGGAAGCTGCATGACTGTGATCATCGCCTGTGCAAGTGCGTTTGAGTCGCGCGCTGGTACGAGCCATCCATTTTCTTGATGTTTTACGATCTCCCTATTCCCTCCTACATCCGTCACGACGACCGGCAGACCAACGCTTCCTGCCTCTAAAACAACCATGGGCAACCCTTCCCAAACAGATGACAGTACAAAAGCATCAGCAGCACTTAACCAGTCTGCTATATTTTCCTGTATGCCTAAAAACGTGACGTGTTCAGCTAGATTGAATGTATCAACCAAGGATAACAAAGCTTGTTTATCTTCCCCTTCCCCGATGATCCATAATTCTACATCTTGAATGTGACTTCGCACCTTTCGAAAAGCATGCAATAAATTCGGATAGTCCTTAGCAGCTGTCAACCGTCCGATCGATATCCAGACAAATTTGTTCATTGCGTTCATCTGTGCTCTTAAAACATCTCTTTGTTCTTTTTGAAAGCTGAAGCGAGATAAATCAACACCGTTCGGAACCCATAACATTTTATGCTTAGGTACTGCCTTAATCCTAACATATCTTTCGGCACCAGCCTGACTCACCTGCGTCGTAAGATCACAGAGCGGATCTGTCATCCTGTAAGCCCATTCCCTAAAGGCGCCACCTTCAAAAATACTATGGGCAGTACAGATTCTTAGTGGCGCGGAAGCGAGCAGCTTCGAGACCCTGGAAAAAAGATTCGCATGAACCATATGGCTATGAATAATGACCGGTCGAATGTGTTTGATGAGCGATCGAAATCGAAAGAGCGCACGAATATCTGGCACACCCCGCGCCATGTTTAAATCATGCAGAGCAATTCCATGAGCTTGTAGCACATCTTGAAAAGCCTGAGGGCGGGTCATGGAGATTACATGAACATCCCAACCACGCTTTTTAAGCCCGACAGATAGCCTCACAAGCTGTGTTTCCGCCCCGCCGTATGAGAGTCCTGTCGTTAAAATTATGATTCGTTTATAATCCAACATCAATAAATAGCCTCCTACCATCGATCGTACGCCTGATCCTTGTGCGCCTTTGCTTAACATCATAGGCTGTCATTGCGGCTGTGCTAAACATAATCGGGAGCAATTTCGAACGATGGCGCATTGCCTGACCGTAATTCGATGTCGCTATAGCAAAAGCAAGTACCACACTCAGAAGAAGAACTATTATATATAACTGACGCTTGTTGTTTTTTAATACACGCCAATGCCATACACAGTAAAGTGCGACTATTAAATAAACGGCACCATCTAACATACCTATGACATCAATGGACTCATGTATCATCCAAGGGAAAGGGGCAAACAAAAAGTAAATGAAGCGAATAGGTGCCTGCCAGACAATGTCAAACGGAGAATGTATATGCAAGTCTTGTAAGTAGCCAGCTCGTTCACTGGCAGTATAGCTCACCGAGTAGCCTAGGTTAAGCAAAATTCCCAATTTGTCTCGACCGACGTCTGATAAGAGTATCAATAAGCCTACAAATACTAACGTTACAACCGCAAATAACATCTGCATCGATAGTCGACTATTTTGTTTCATTAAACGTTTAAACTGCTTTATGACGATGATCAAACCCAATGCGGCAAAAAACACAAAAATTCCGGCATGAAATAACCCGGCTAAAAATATAAAGACAAACATTTTCATCATATCGATGGGTTTTTTTCTCTCAAACCATCGATATGCATACCTAAACCCTATGATTGTAAAAAGTTGGACAAAATTCTCCCGCATCGTTATTGCACTGTATAAATTCAAAATCGGATAGAGCGTTACCAACCAAGCGGCGATCGCAGTGTATCTTTTACTTTTGGTAACTTCCCATGTAAACTGCCAGGTGTTGGCAACGATTAAGATTCCTAGCCATACATTCAATGCTTGTCCGACGAGCTGGTAAGGTCCAAACATGTTATACAGCATCGCCAGAATCCAGCTATACAAAAACGTTCCTATAGTAAAATGACTGATGGTAGCTAGGAAACCTTCGTCAGCCCACTCAACAGCCTGGTAATGAAACATAAGCGCATCGGCCTGGGAATCGGGAAGAGGCATGACATAAGTATGAATAATTGCTAAAGTAAATCGCAATAAAAAAGCGACAAATAGAATGAGCCCATTCGATTTTTTCAATAAAGCCTGATTAAAAACCCAAGCAACACTCAATAAAAATAAGGGTAAAGCCGCAAAAAATGCTATAATATCGTTCATTTTTGGTCTCCTTGAATGATGCTTCTTAGTACAAACAGACTAATGGCTGAGTTGAAGTACCTGTGCATACTGTTTCACAACCGTATCAACTGTAAAAAATAATGCTCGCTCTTTTATTTTTTCCTTTTCATATCGGTTGGCTTGTATTAATGTTTCGAATATCGCTTGCGCTAAGGCTTGTTCGTCTCCGATAGGCACGAGCCTGCCCCATTTTCTATCCTCTAAAATTTCACGAGGGCCATGTGGGCAGTCGGTGGATACGACAGGGGTTTCCAAAGCTAAGGCTTCGATGAGTACAGTCGGTAACCCTTCCCAACGAGAAGAAAGTACAAATACCCCGGCACGCTTCATGTAACTGTAGGGATTCTCCACAAATCCCGGCAGCGCCACGTCCTCCTCTACACCCAGCTCTCGCACCAACGCCTCCAGTTTGGGGCGCTCTTCGCCTTCGCCCAAAATCATAAGCCGCGCCGGACGCTTCTTGCGTACCAAGGCAAAAGCGCGAATGAGCGAGGGAAAATCCTTTTGCGTAGTGAGCCGTCCTATCCCAAGGATCACCGGTGGTTCACCAGGCCGGAACCAGGGATGGTCCAAGGGTTCGTCCGCCTTCGCGAAAAGATCCGGTGTGACCACGGGGTTATAGATAACCCGCACCTTTTCCGCTGGCAGACTCGTTTGGAGAATGAGGTCTTCGGCCGCCCCCTGGGACACTGCCACTACCGCATCCGCCAGTGGATAAAAGCGTCGGATCAAAAAGGGAATGGCCTTCTCCCGTCGTACAGTAGCGTTCATCGTGGACTGGCTAAGTGTGTTATGTTCAGAAACAACCAGGCGCGTACCGGTCCGTGCCATCAATCTCGCCCAGATGGCCACAATGTTGGCATGGCTTAAAGCAGAAAGCATGGCGCGCGGTCTTTCGCGCCTGAGATAGCGCACCAGTCCAGGAAGCGCAAAGAGCACACGCCTTGCACCCAAGTCCAACACCCTTACGCTTTTAGGAATCTGTGAAAGGTATGGACCTTCTGCTTTGCCAGCAACTATATCAACACGATAACCTAATTCATTGAGTCCTTTCGCTAAATTGACTGCTACACGCTCCGCTCCTCCTCCTCGTAAAGAAGGTAAAAATATCGCGACTTTATGCGCCATACTTTTTCACCTGCCTACCCAATATTTTTATAAGTTCACTCCTGTACTGTCCTACATTTAAAATCAAAAAAGAAATACCATAAACTATGATGGCTCCTGTCATCTGCAGTAATAAAACAAACCACGAGGTCTTTTCAACATCCCAGACAGCAAGAAACATCCCCATCATCAACGTGCTTAATACGATTTTAAATGTATCACAGAATGGAAAAGGAATTTTAAATATTCCCCTCCCTAGCATGATGGAGAGTATCAACGTGACAAGAAATGATCCAAGTGTCGCCATCGCTGCTCCCTGAAGTTGAAACACTGGAATCAGTACCACATAGAGTACAATGGCAGTAAGCGCCCCTGAAAAAGCAATCAATGCTTGATACGAAGTCTTTTCTCCAAGCTGAAAAGCAAGATCAAAGTGAAACGCTTTGATACCTTCAATAAACGCGGCGATCACGATTAATGGTAAAATATGCATGGCCTCGGTGCGATACGCTTCTCCCATCATAAGATCTATGATCGGTTTTCTTAGCATAATGAGTCCCACCACTGCCGGTACAGCGATACTCATAAGAAGCGTACCATTTGCTTTGATTTGTTCACGCGCTTTATCTTTGCCGCTTTTTTCTAAGGCCTGCAATGCCAAGGGATAAGCCGCTAGATTAATAACCGACATCAGAAATAGAAGCGTCTGTTGAGAAAAATCATAGGTTGCCGAATAAATGCCGGTCGCACCTTCTCCCATGTATGCAGCTATAAAAAACCGACCCGCTGTCCCCAGAACAAAAGAAAAGGAAAACGTAAAAGTAAATGGAAAACCATAAACAAAAAGCTTTTTTACAACGGTTCGATCCCACTTCGGAGTTATCGTACTCCAATTCTGCTTCCATCCGTAAAGAGAAGCGAGCAGTGTTCCGAGAAGCACGCCGAACAAGACACCATAGGCATCGTATCCTGCGTATGCAAGAAGACTACCGATTAAAAGTGCAACGCTCGCCCTCACAACCGTACTCATACCAAAATTAAGTCGTCTAAACTGAACGGTAAAAAGATCAAGATTGAGTTCCTGCCAGGCCATCACCCAAACCAATAATAACAGTATGAGATAAGCTATGAAAGGAAGGTTAACAATGTGTAATAAATACGCACCCATCACTACTAAACCAGACAGGAATGCCATTAACAAAAATAAACTGAGTATGTTAGAAAGAAGCGGGGCTACATCATCCTTGTAAGTCAAATAGTATCTTTTCTGTGACAGCTTGATCCACTGAAATAGCACTATGTTCATCAAACCCGATGCCGCCATCACAAGCGCGTAAAGACCGTAGCTCTCAGGGGTAAGCAATCTAGTATATAGAGCAATCGCTAGAAAGTTGAAGATACCTGCAACGCCTCTTGCTAGAAAATAACTGAGGCTATGTCTAAGTAACATTGGCTCTCAACCATTCGACAAAAAGTTTAACGCCTTCTTCGAAAGGGGTTTTGGGTCGAAAATGCAAAATCCTTTTAGCGCGGTTCACATCTGCCCACGTCGCGGGTACGTCTCCTGGCTGTTCGGACAAGTACTGTCGCGCTACTTTTACCGACAAAGCCATTTCTAGTGTTTCTACCATCTCATTCAAAGTAACTGTCTGGTTGTTCCCTAAGTTTATAATCTCGTATGATGAAGCTTCATAGTCCATCGCCCGTCTGACACCCTCGCTAATGTCATCGATATATGTGTAATCACGGCGGGTACTGCCATCACCATAGATGGGAATCGGTTTACCTTCTAACATAAGTCGCGCAAATTTGTGAATCGCGAGATCCGGACGCTGCCTGGGGCCGTACACGGTGAAAAAGCGGAGGGCGATAAAGCGAATGCCGTACAGGTGGCTGTACACATGCCCGAGCAGTTCACCGCTCACTTTTGTCGAAGCGTAAGGACTGATAGGACGAAGAACGCAGTCGTCTTCCCGCCACGGGACGTTCGGGTTCACGCCGTAGACGCTGGATGAGGAGGCAAAGATGAATTGCTGAATGCGATACTTCCTGGCGATCTCCAGCATATGTTGCGTGCCGATGACATTGACCATATGATATCCTATTGGATCATCGATCGAGGGACGCACACCGGCTTTGGCCGCGAGATGAACAATGACATCATAGGCTGCACGTTGACGTTCGAGCGCCGCATCCAGTGCCGCAAAGTTCCGAATATCGAGCTCAAGAAGCGTATAGTGTGGATAGTTGAGATGCCCGGTAATGTTTTGCCGTTTGATCGCCGGATCGTAGAACGGGTCGAAGTTATCGATATTGGTCACCGCCCAGCCTTCCTCAAGCAGGCGATCGATCAGATGTGAACCGATAAACCCCGCACCACCGGTGACCAGAGCATGTTTCATCGCCCCACCCCCGTGTAGATCCAGCCCATCGCGCGCAGCTTTTCAGGATCATAGATGTTTCGCCCGTCGATCATGACAGGTATGCGCATCCGCTTTTTAAGACCATCTAGGTCGAGCTCTTTGTACATCTTCCACTCCGTCGCGAGAAGCAGCGCTTCTGCACCTTCTGCTGCTTCATAGGGTGTCGAGGAAAAAGTGATCTCGGCCTGCTCCGACGCACTGAAAGCATCCTTCGCCCGCTCCATCGCCAGCGGATCGTGCACGCGCACGTGCGCGCCGCGTTCGATAAGCATTTTGATGATAGCGATCGACGGCGATTCGCGGATATCGTCGGTATCCGGTTTGAAGGCGAGTCCCAATACAGCAATCGTCCGACCGCGCACGCCTTTTAACAGGGACTGCATCTTTTCCAGTATACGTGTGCGGTTTAGTACATTTACGGTACGCGCCGCCTCGACGATGGGCATCTCATAGTGGTACTCACGCCCGACGGCCAAAAGCGCTGCGGTATCTTTGGGAAAACAGCTCCCGCCCCAGCCCAGACCGGCAGCGAGATAACGCGGACCGATGCGCGTATCAAGACCGATGCCGCGAGCTACTTCAGTGATGTCGGCCCCGACTTTTTCCGCCAGACCCGCGATCTCATTCATAAAACTGATCTTGAGCGCGAGATATGCATTGGCCGCATATTTGATCATCTCAGCGCTGATCGCGTCCGTCGTAATAAGCGGCGGGAGCCCGTAGCCTTCGCGTCTGGGAATAACATCTGGAGGATCGAACGTCTGCTCAAGGATCGGTCGATACATGCGGCTAAGCATATCTACGGCGAGTTCATCCTCCGCCCCGATGACAATCCGATCGGGATAAAAACTGTCATAAAGAGCCAGCCCTTCTCTTAAAAACTCAGGGTTGGAGGCGACTGCAAAGCGCACCGCTTTCCCGCTTTCATCAAGCGTCCTCTGGATGACGTGGGCCACACGGCGGTTCGTACCGATCGGCACGGTGGATTTCACGACGATCGTATAGGCACGCCCTTCGACCATCCCTTCGGCGACGGTGCGGGCAGCCGCTTCTACATACTGCGTGTCAGCTTCACCGTTCATCTTCTCCGGTGTTCCCACGGCGATCATAATGATATCCGCTTCGCGCGCCGCAGCCCGAAGGTCATTCGTAAAATGGAGGCGACTGCCTAACGATATCAGGAGCGGTTCAATACCTGCCTCATGAATCGGGCTTTTCCCTTCATTTAAGAGCTCGAGCTTTCTTTCGTCTATATCCACACCAGTTACATCATGTCCGATGTATGCGAGTAGAACAGCCGTGGTAAGCCCGACGTAGCCGGTTCCAGCGATGGTGATGCGCACGAATTATCCCTCCAGCGGCATACCCGAGTCGTCTTTGTGAAATGTGCCTTGTTGTTTATCTTTGTTGTAAAATTCGTCGCGGTGTTGCAACCAGTACTCGCGGATAAAGATGATGACGAGTGCAAGCATGAATGACGCAAAAAAGCCCAGAATAGCGTTCATCCCTTTTCGCGGTGCGATCGGATAGCGCGGGAGGGTCGGTTTTTCAATCAGCTCTGCTTCCTTTAGGTTGAGGAGACGCTGATCGATCTCCTGAATGCGGCTGATATAGTCTTTCAGAGAATATTCGTCGCGAACGATATAGTCTAAGAGGCGTGCTCGAGAGATATCTTTTTCCACGTCCGTCAGACCTGATTGCGTCTCGATCGCCGTGAGCGTGGCTTTATTACGATTCAAGCTTTCCTGGGTCTCCTGCTGGAGGCTCACGAGTGAAGCGCGCATAGACTCGACAAGGCCGCGCTTTTCCAGATACACCTTATGACTTTCCTCCAACACGGGTTCGAGCAGGCGATTGATCACAGCTTGCGCGACTTTAGGATCGCTGTACTTCATTTGAACAGTTAGTAGTTTCTCGGAACTTTCGACCGTGAGCGCTTTTCGAAAACTCGCAACCGTTTGATACGGAAGCTTGAATTCTTCCATCAACGGTAAAAGACGATCCCGACTGAGAAGCAAGGCTTTCACATTTTCAGGATTGCTGTATAAGGGATCGTCGACATTGGTTAACAATATTTGCGCCGAAGATTCATAAGTCGGGGGCAGCAAAAAACTAAAAGCATAGACGAGCACACCGACTATAACCGGTGTCATGATAAGAAACCAGCGATACTTCCAGATGATGCGGATAAGATCGATAAGTTCGATCTCATCATGATTGCTCTCATACACTTTTTCTTTGCCATAGTCACTCGGCTGGCGTTCCTGATTTCGCGACGCTTGCTCCATCCCATCCTCCTGCAAATTATTGGCTATTTTCTACATATCTTATCATAACCCGAAATAAAAGACCGGTCAACCGAACCGGTCTTTTTCATACTTCTTTCCTATGTTGTTGTTACTATGATATTCTTAGTTCATTCCGGTACTGTACGATTGGTTGAACGAAGGGCTGCAATCCCTTCTTTGCACACCCCGTACGGTAACCAAGAGCACCCTGCACAGAGATGATCGAGATCTTCCGGACGAACCTGCTCTCGCGTCCTGGCGATGAGCTCATGTTTATCGTATATCTCGCCGGGGACGAGATTTAAGTGGGTGAGCACGTTCGTATCGAGACCCAGTACGTGTTTTTCCGAGTCGTCGGAAGCCAGGCAGATGCCCGGGCCTTGATGCGGACAGCTGCCGCAAGCGGTATCGAGTCCTCGTACGACGCGCACTTTACGCGGCGTATCGTCTTTCATCTGATCGACAATCGTATGCATCGTGGCAATAAAATTCTCGCTGTAACCCATGCCGCGAAAACCGTGAATGCACAGCAAGTGATGGGCGCGGAGGACGAGGGGGGAAGATGAGTCGGGAGAGAGGGCGTTTGCGCGTACGGGGAGCGAAACGGGCGCAGGGTCGGCATGTTGGGAACGGTCGCGTTCGGGGGCTAGGTTCGTATCTTCGGGGGCTAGGCTCGTATCCGCATAACGCCGGGTGAGATCAGTGGGGGAGACGTGTGGTCTATGAAGCTTCGACATGTTCTACCACCAGGGCGATGCCCATGCCGCCGCCGATACAGAGGCTAGCCAGACCATAGCGGCCCCCAGTTCGACGCAGCGCGTGTAAAAGCGTCACTAAGATACGCGCACCGCTTGATCCGATCGGATGACCCAAGGCGATCGCACCCCCGTGAATGTTCACGCGCGTAGGATCGAGTTTAAGCTCACGTATCACGGCGAGCGCCTGGGCAGCAAACGCTTCGTTAAGCTCGATAAGATCGATTTTATCCAGTGTGAGCCCGGCACGGGCGAGCGCTTTTTGAATGGCGCCGACCGGCCCGATGCCCATATAGCGGGGATCGACACCCGTCGAAGCATAGGCGATAATGCGCCCGAAGGGTTTTAGCGCATAACGCTCAAGCGCTGCATCGCCCACCACCAGCATGGCTGCGGCACCATCGTTGATACCGGAAGCGTTCCCTGCCGTGACCGTGCCGCCTTCTTTAAAAGCTGGTTTGAGCTGGGCCAGCCTTTCCATCGTCACATCTGGGCGGGGATGTTCATCGCGATCAAAGCGCACCGTTTCTTTACCTTTACGTACGGTAAGCGGCACAATCTCATTTTGAAAATAGCCTTGCTCCTGAGCTTCTTTCGTGCGCCATTGGCTTTCCAGCGCAAAAGCGTCCTGCGCCTCGCGGCTTATCCCGTACCGTTCGGCTACGTTTTCCGCAGTGATGCCCATGTGCGTGTGATGAATCCCGCAGACGAGGCCTTCATGCAGCATGCTGTCGATAACGTGCCCATCGCCCATGCGGAGCCCCTTACGCGCTCCAGAAAGAAGGTAAGGTGCCCGAGACATATTTTCCATGCCACCGGCAACGATCACATCGGCATCACCGAGGCGAACAGCTTGGGCGGCCAAAATGACGCTTTTTAAACCCGATCCGCACACTTTGTTCACCGTCGTCGCTGGCACTTTGTCCGGCAGGCCTGCATTGAGTGCCGCCTGGCGCGCCGGTCCCTGTCCGGAACCTGCTTGCAGTACCTGTCCCATGAGCACTTCATCAACCGCTTCGGCTGGAAGACCCGAGCGTTCCAGCGTCGCGCGAATGACTTCTGCCCCGAGCATGACTGCTTCCGTCTCTTGAAGCGTGCCCATGAAGGAGCCGATAGCCGTTCTGACGGGTGATACAATCCAAGCCTCTCCCATGATACACACCCTTTCTACTAAGACTTGTAAGGCTTGCCTCAAGTAAGACTTGCCTTAAGTCTTCAGCTTTGGATCAAGCACATCGCGCAATGCATCACCGAGCATATTAAAGGCCAGCACTGTGATCATAATCATGACCCCGGGGAAAAAGACCGTCCACGGTGCCGACTGGAAAAACTCCCGAGCATCGGCAAGCATTCTGCCCCACTCCGGTGTCGGGCGCTGCGCACCGAGCCCCAGAAAGCCGAGCGCGGCCGCCTCCAGAATGGCCGTCGCAATACCGAGCGATCCCTGCACGATGACCGGAGCGATCGTATTGGGCAAAATGTGACGAAAGATGATCGGCGCGTGTCCCAGCCCGATCGCCCGCGCCGCCTGCACGTACTCCTCCTGAACGAGGGAGACAACGCGGGAGCGCACCAACCGCCCGAAGGTAGGGATGTTAATGATCGATATGGCGATCAGTGCTTTAACCAGTCCCCCGCCCAGTACGGCCACGATGGCGATGGCCAGGAGGATGCTGGGAAAGGCAAACATGATATCAAAAAGTCGCGAGATGAGCGTATCAATCCAGCGCCCGAAGTATCCGGCGACAAGGCCCAGGAGCGTTCCGACAACGATCGATCCGGAGACCGCGGCAAGTCCTACCCAGAGCGAGATGCGCGCACCGTATGCGACGCGGGTAAAGATATCCCGGCCTAGATCATCCGTGCCAAACCAGTGTTCGGAAGACGGGGGCTTTAGCCCCTCCGACAGGTTCGTCCCATCATAACTGTACGGGGTAAGAAGCGGCCCGAAGATCGCAAGCAGGACGAGCAAGACGAGGACGAATGCACCCCACTGAAAAAAACGGTGCACGCGCAGGCGTTGCCATATTTCCTGCCACGGGGAGACGTGGGCGATCGTCTCCTGCGCCTCCTGACCCGAAGGATATTTTCCCTCGGGCAATGGTTCTTTGACTGACAATGATTGACCGGTCTCAATCATGAGCTTCTGACACATCCTTAACCTGAAGTAATACGTCCTTGTGCTGGGGTTCCTTGATGCGCGTATGCTCTTTGATGCGCATATACACATCGACCTGATGCGGGCGTGCGCTTCAAAACAACCCCTGACAGAGGTGACTGTCATTTTAACTGTAGTGAATGCGCGGATCGATCCAAGCATAGAGGAGATCGACAAGGAGATTGATCAGTACAAATAGCGTTGCGACAACCAGGATCCCCGACTGAATGACGGGATAATCGCGAAAGCTAATCGCCTCATAAATGTAACGTCCAATGCCCGGCCAGCCGAAGATCGTCTCGGTTAAGACCGCACCTCCCAGGAGAAACCCGACCTGCACCCCGACGACCGTGAGGATCGGAATGAGCGCATTTTTGAGCGCATGGACGTAGACGGTAGAAAACCCTTTAACCCCTTTGGCCCGAGCCGTCCGCACATAGTCGGCATTCATCACTTCCAGCATCGAAGAGCGCGTAATACGGGCGATGATGGCCATGGGAATGGTGCCTAAGGCGATGCTCGGTAAGATAAGATGGCGCACGACATCCAAGAACTGATCCCACCGTCCGGCGATGAGACTATCGATGAGGTACAGGTGCGTGATCGCCTGCACCGGATCGCGGGCGTTATCCCGCCCGGTCGAGGGAAGCCAGTGGAGCTCATTGGCAAAAATCCACTGCTCCATGAGCCCCAACCAGAAGACCGGGATGCTCACGCCGATCAAGGCGATGAGCATGCTCACATAGTCAAACCAGGACTGTCTACGCCAGGCGCTGATAATCCCGGCATTCACTCCGATCACCACGGCAAAGAGCATACTGGCAAAGGCGAGTTCGATCGTCGCTGCGAGATACGGCCAGATTTCTTCGCTGATCGGGCGCTTGGAACGGAGCGACGTACCGAGGTCGCCGCTTAAGATGTTTTTCACATAGAGTACGTACTGCGTCGGCAGCGGCTCGTTCAAACCGTACTCCTGGGTGAGTCGTTCGATCGCCTCGGGTGTAGCCCGCTCGCCGAGCATGGTTTCCGCCGGATTACCGGGAATGAGGTGCACGATGGCAAAAACGATAACGCTCATACCAAATAAAACCGGTATGAGCATGAAAAGCCGCCTCAGCGTGTACTGAAACAAAGCCTTTATCCCACCTTACGTATCTATCTCTTTCAAGACTGCCTTTCAAAACTGCCTTTCAAGACTGGCTTTGAAGATTTTTGGTTTTCGTTCTGATCTTTCATCCATCTCTATATGAACGTTTTCTCGGACGATTATGGCCGCTTTCAAGAACGTTCATGATCGCTTTGACGCAAAACAACTTACTGGCCGATCGTCACGTTGGTCAGTTTGTCGCTGCCGCCGGGATGCGGTACAAAACCTTTCACGTCTTTGGTCGCAGCAAGCGAGGAGATGGAGTGTACGAGCGGAATCATCGGTACATCTTCATGAATGATCTCCTGTGCTCTTTTGTAAAGTTCCATACGTTTCGCCGGATCGACTTCTTGCTGGGCCTGAACGAGTAAGGTGTGCACTTCTTCGTTCGTATAGAACGAACGGTTACTTCCCCCGGCGTTATCTTTATCGAGCAGGACGTACAGATAGTTGTCGGGGTCACCGTTATCGCCGGTCCATCCGAGGAGATACATATCCTGCTTTCCTTGCTTGGTCTCGTCGAGATAGACAGCCCATTCCGGCGAGACGATCTTCGTGCGAATGCCGATCTTATTGAGCTCATCCTGGATCGCCTCGGCGACCTTCGGGCCGTTCGGCATGTACGGCCGGTAGACCGGCATGGCGTAGAAGTTCACCTCGACCCCGTCTGCATATCCTGCTTCTTTCATCAATTGCTTGGCCTTTTCAAGATTGTATTCGTAATCGACGATGGCATCGTTATAGCCGGCGATCGTGGAGGGCATCGGATTTTTTGCAGGCTCCCCCTGACCGGAGTAAAAAGCGTCAATTAATCCCTGCTTATTGATCACGTGAGCCACCGCTTGACGCAGTTTGACATTATCAAAGGGCGATTTTTGCGTATTGAAGCCGAGATACCCGACGTTGTTAGGTGGACGATCGAGCACTTGAAAACGATCATCTTTTTTGAGGGAGGCCACATCGTTGGGCAGCACGCCGTCGATGATATCGGCTTCACCGGATTTTAAGGCGTTGAGCCGCGCCGAGTTATCTTCGATCACAGTGAAGACGACACGATCAAGCCCCAGTTCCCCACCCCAATAGTCTTTGTTTTTCACCAGTGTGATCGACGCTTTGGGCTTCCATTCTTCGAACACATAAGGTCCGGTCCCGACTGGATGACGGCCAAAATCGGCACCGTATTTTTTAAGCGCTTCCGGCGAGGCGATGGCGAACGGATCCATCGCTATGTTCTGTAAAAACGGCGCCTGTCTGTCTTTGAGGTGAAATTCGACCGTATAGGGATCAACGGCGACAACGTCCTCGATGATGTCACCGAACTGGGACTGATAGTATTCAAATTCGGCGTAATGCGGATCGTTTGGATCGACCCAACGTTTAAAGTTATAGACGACCGCATCGGCGTTAAAATCCGTACCGTCGTGAAACTTCACATCTTTCCGGAGAGTAAAGGTGTAGGTGAGTCCGTCGTCGCTCACTTTCCAATCCGTGGCGAGCGCTGGCTCTACTTCAAAACTATCCGGCTTGTATTGAAGCAATGGTTCCATGATATTTTTGGTCACGCGCAGCGACTCCCCGTCGGTGACGGTCGCCGGATCGAGAGAGACAGAATCACCCCCACGGGCAAAGACGAGCACTTTTTCTTTGGTCTTCCCTTGGTCCTGCCCTTGATCTTGGCCCTCACTCGCGCTCTTATCCCCGTTTGTTCCCGCACCACCGCAAGCGCTAAGAGAAAGCACCAACACTACAAGCAGAAGAACAATCGCAGATGTTTTGGAATGTTTTGCGAATGAAGCTTTGAATCTTTTTGAAACTTCTAAGCGTTTCTTTGACAATGAGACCCCTCCTGTTGTGCCATTCAGTTGTGTCATGCAGTTGTGTCATGCAGTTGTGTCATGCTATTTTACTTTTAACGCTCAATAGAAAGATCTATAAGTTTAGAAACTATTATCGCATGTTTCGATGCTTATGTAAAGTGAAGGGGCTGCACGTTTTGGTGTGCGTTATACCGTTCGCACCAGACCTCCGGTATGATATAATTAAGTAATGATTTTCGTATCCTCGTGCTGCACACGGTATCCCCGTACTGCACGCGGTAGAATAAGGACGATCACAACAGTCTACGCATATAGCGATGAGATGCGGTAAGACGGGTGCTGCAGGTATTACAATCAAAAATGAAGCCCGGTCGGCAGATTGCAATGAATGTACCGCGGTATGAGTGCAGCAGTATAACAATCAGATAGGCAGATACAAAAATGTAGAGTTCGAGCATGCAGACAATATATAAAATGCAATATATAAATAGGAAGGATGAACGCGATGGGCCAGAGCGACTGCCACCGCCACAGTGACCTCAAGGCACACGTTAGTATTTTGACGATCAGCGATACGCGTACCATCGATACGGACGAGAGCGGGCGATTGATCCGTGAAAAGTTGGAATCAGCTGGTCATACAGTTGTCGACTACCGCATTACGACGGACGACACAGAGGCCATTCGAGAAGTGCTCGTTCATTTTCTGGATGATGCGTCTACGGACGCTATCGTTACAAACGGTGGTACCGGGATCTCTCCCCGCGATCAGACGGTGGAAGTCGTAAGCCGTCTTCTCGATAAAACGCTCGACGGCTTCGGCGAGCTGTTTCGCTTCCTGAGCTATGAAGAAATCGGTTCGAGCGCCATGATGTCACGCGCGATCGGCGGTATAGCGCGCGGGAAACCGGTTTTTGCACTTCCCGGCTCGAAAGCTGCCGTCCGTCTGGGGATGGAACGGCTCATCCTACCGGAACTGCCGCATCTTCTGTATGAGCTTCAAAAACACGCCGCACGTCCTCACAAACCACATGGTTAAACCATAGCAACAACGACCTTTTATAACTTCCACAATCCCTTTCATTTCAATACCAAATGGGGTATCATAGATCACAAGAGATCCGTAGCATGGTACAGGAGGGATACAACATGACCAGTATGATCTATGATGATAAAATCAAAAACCGTTTGAAGCGGATCGAGGGGCAGGCCCGAGGCATTTTGCGCATGATGGAAGAAGAACGGACTTGTGATGACGTTGTCCATCAGCTGACGGCCATTCGTGTTGCCGTGGACCGTGCGATCGCGTACGTGATCGGTAATTATATGGAACAATGTATTCGTGATCAGGTCATCAAAGGGGAGAACACCGAACAAGCCATCCAAGACGCGATCGCACTTTTAACCAAGTCACGGTAAGGAGGCAACTGATGGACCTCAGCAACCCTTCTCCTGAACATGTCGCATTGCTGATCGATCGCATTAAAACGAAGCTTAAGATGGCCAACACGGAGATCCTTCAGGCCGATGATTTTTCACTGGATGACTATGCCGAACTATACGATCTGTATACGTTTATCGACAGTCATTCATCTTTTTCTGTCGGCGAGATCGAAGGTATTCTCGACGAACTCGGACGGCTCCGCAAAAAATCTTAGGAGACGACCTCTGCAAAATATGCTCGCGAAACGAAAAAAAAAGCTCGCGAAATGAAAAAAAGCTCGCGAAAAAAAAAGCTCGCCATGCTGTCCGTTTTTTTCGAAGTTACGGATGGGCATGCGAGTCTTTTTTTGTACTGCTTCTTCATCTTGCTCACCCTAATTACAAATGCGATATGCGGTTTCATACAATGCATACAGCGGTCGGACTTAAGCCAGTCGCTCATACGCAGGAAGTGTTAAGAACTCCACAAAGTCTTCCCGAAGGGCGAGATCGAGGAAGATTTCCTTGGCTTCCGCATACCTTCCTTTTGCATACCGTTCCTCGCCGATCGTCTCGCGAATTTTGGCGAGTTCTTCATCTGTCCAGTCCTGAACGAGTTCAGCCGTCACCTTGCGACCATCATCCAGCACCCCTTTGGGATGGTGCACCCATTGCCAGACCTGGGTGCGCGCGATTTCAGCCGTCGCCGCATCTTCCATGAGGTTATAGATGGCCACCGCCCCGCTGCCGCGTAGCCACGCTTCGATATATTGCAAAGCGACACTGATGTTGTTGCGGACGCCGCCTTCTGTAATGGTCCCCTCCGGTACAGCCAAAAGATCCTTTTGTGTGACACGGACATCGTCGCGCTGCCTTTGCACCTGATTTTTCTCAAGCATATGCTCGTTAAAAACTTCCATCGCTACCGGAACAAGGGCCGGATGGGCGACCCAGGTACCGTCATGACCGTCGGTCACTTCCCGCAGTTTATCCTGGCGGACTTTTTCAAGGGCCGCTTCATTCGCTGCCGGATCGTTCTTAACTGGGATTTGAGCCGCCATCCCACCGATGGCAAATGCTCCGCGCCGGTGGCATGTCTTGATCGTAAGAAGTGTGTAGTTCCGCATAAAGGGGACAGTCATCGTAACCTGCGCTCGATCCGGAAGGATCACGTCAGGCTGATTGCGGAGGCGTTTAATGTAGCTGAAAATGTAGTCCCAGCGGCCGCAGTTCATCCCCACGATATGGTCGCGGAGCTCATAGAGAATCTCGTCCAGTTCAAATGTCGCCATAATCGTCTCCACGAGCACGGTCGCTTTAATCGTTCCGATCGGGAGTTCGAGCGCCTCCTGCGCTGCAACAAAGACATCGTTCCACAGGCGTGCTTCCTGATGATTTTCTAATTTTGGCAAGTAAAAATAGGGACCGCTGCCGCGCTTGAGCAGTTCATGCGCATTATGAAAGAAGTACAACCCAAAGTCAAAGAGCGAGCCGGAGATGGGCTGACCGTTCATCGTGACGTGTTTTTCTTCTAGATGCCAGCCGCGGGGACGGACGATGAGAACGGCCGGGTTTTCGACCAGCTTGTATGCTTTGCCTTCCGGTGAGACAAAATCGATCTGGCGGCGGATCGCATCAACCATGTTGATCTGTCCTAGTACAGAATTCTCCCAAGTCGGAGCGTTGGCATCTTCAAAATCAGCCATGAACACTTTTGCACCGGAATTCAGCGCATTGATGACCATCTTGCGGTCACTTGACGGCCCGGTAATCTCCACCCGGCGATCCTCTAGATCGGTAGGAATCGATCCGACTTTCCACTCGCTTTCACGGATGTGTGCGGTCTCCGGTAAAAAGTCGGGAAGACGCCCTGCATCGATCTCTTTTTGCCGCGCTTCACGGCGCTTCAAAAGTTCCCGCCGACGCGCGCCAAAACGCTCTTCCAGCATGGCCACAAAATCAAGCGCCTCCGGCGTTAGAATCTCATCAAAACGCGGTTTCATCTCTCCATGAATATGAAGCTTTCCCATCTTTTCCATCCTCTCCTTTTTTCAGATTTTAAAACTTTCTTAGAAGCGCAGTAAAACGTTCATAGCATCGCGACAATACTTTCTTAACACCAGCGCACCAGCCGAGAGCTCTCTTGACATCACAAGCACGCTATGTTTCAATAAAAATAAACGTCTTTGTTCCATATTACGGAACGATGATCTGTATTTCGGTATGTATCTATACTATAACAGATTCCCCACCCATTGTAAACCCTTTTATACTGATCGTTTATTTTACACTGATCGTTTATTTTACACTGATCGTTTATTTTATACTGATCGTTTATTTTATACTGATCGTTTATTTTACACTGATCGTTTATTGATATGTTGGACACAAACAAACTTTTTTAGGTTTTTGGATATGAATCACTTTTATCGAAAGGTGTGATTCACCATGACAGAGAAAGTGTCGCATGAATCGATCGAGCCAGCAGTCAAATCATTGGGACGGGCTTTACGATTGGCCGAAGTGTTAAGCCATTATGCTGAGGGAGCCACTTTAAAAGAACTTTCCGCTGAACTCGGCCTTCCCAAATCAACGGTACACCGTCTACTTCAAGCCTTTCGCGAACTCGGTTATGTCGAGCAGGACGCGGTGAGCGGCCGCTACCGGTTGAGTGTCAAATGGCTCGGGATCTCCCTTAGAATACTGGAGCATATCGATCTCCGGAAGATCGCGCGCGAGACGCTCATGGCGCTTGCCCATATGTCCGGGGAGGTCATCCACCTCGTCGTCCTAAACGCCGGAGAAGTCGTCTATATCGACAAGGTCGAAGGAAAAGAGACGATCCGCATGCACAGCCGCATCGGCCACCGCGCTCCAGTGCATTGCACGGCGGTCGGAAAGTCTATTCTCGCTCACCTTCCAGAAGAAGATGTGCGTACCATCCTCGCTGAGCATGGTCTACCCGCACATACACCGCAGACGATCACCGATCCGGGGACACTCCTTAAGCATTTAAGACAGGTTCGTGAACGGGGTGTCGCCTACGACCTCGAAGAAAATGAACCCGACATCACCTGTGTCGCTGCGCCGATCTTTGACCACAGCGGGCATGTCGTCGCTGCACTCTCGATCTCGGGACCTACCCACCGGATGAAGCCGCGTCTTGAGTCCCTCTCCGAACACGTCAAAAAAGCCGGGGACACCATCTCACGGCGCCTCGGCTATGGTATGAACACATGATATGTGATTTTATGATTCGATATAAACTGGTTCGATAAAAATGAAGAGACACTTTATTCTAATGCTTTTCCCTGCCATAAACCATTTTGGTCAATGGTCCATTTGAGTTTAGATTCATCCTCACTTGTTTCACAGTACGAACCAGGAACAAACCATGGTTTAGCTTGTTGAGATTCACTGTGCGGCGCATTCTTATCCCACCCAAAGAGCACTTCCAATGCGCCTCTCATGCTTTGATCAGCAGGTCTCGAATGGGCCAGTATACGTTTTCCTGCTATTACGGGATCTTGCTCCTCTAAAGAGGGCTTCATGTTAAATATGGCATCCGCTTTACTCCATGCCATTCGCTTAAGGCGTCCCAAGCCATATCGGGTATCCCCGCCTAAAAAAATCATCCTAATTTTTTCCATTTTTTCCAAAAGCGCAGGACTTTTAATAAAGAAATATCCTACCATCGCGACAGGCGATAAATCGCTGCTATTATTTCGCCAAAAAGTTTGAATGCATTCGGTTTCTCGCAGAGAACCATCCTCAGCCGCATACGTATCGGGATTGATCGAAGTGCTCGGTCGTGTATGTAAAAGCCGAAAACGCATCTCCCGATCGCTTTTTTTCAAGGCGTCGTCATGCGTGCCCTCCCGTCGCCAGACAAGCCCCATACTCCCCTTCTCTGCATACGTGGGGAGCCACTCTCTCCACTCCTTTCCATCAAATTCTGCGGGATAAAGGTATGAAAACCGGACCTCTTCTTTAAGTTGAAGCCCTATCTCCTTATATTTTGGATGACCGCCGCCATTCTGAGAACGAGCAATCTCAGCCGTCATCGCGCCCCACATCGCACGCGCTGGAACATAAAGACGACAGCGGTTGAGCATGCCGGCAGGCGTTGATCCAATAAATAGAGGAGATTGCAGTTGCCACACCCACCGATAAAGCTCCCAATGCATCCCTACGCCTCCTTCTTGACCTTCGCATGGTACCGACCGTACATTATCGCCTGCAAGAGAAGATCACGAGCAAACAATAGATCGTCTAGATTAGCGGCGAGCGTTTTCACAAGTTCAAATTCATATCCAGGTTGACTTTTGAGTGAAAGCAGGTTTTTTCCCGACGTTTTTTCTAAGAAATCTGTGCATAATTCTTTGATCTTTTCCCCCTTCTCTTTTTGAACCTTTAAGTACAGAAAAAAGGCATAAAGTCCTTGCTCCTGAAGGACAGCGAGCGCATCTGTCAATAGTTTCGCATCCGCTAACTCCGCCAGCTCTTCGCCCAGTTTAGCGCATTCTACGTCGAGATTTTCCATCATTATCTCCCCCCCATCGAATCTTTTCGATCGTTATCATCTCCTGAGGGCGCCTCCGTGTTCGTTGAAGCATCCGAACAATCAGACTCTAGCACTCTAAGCCGCCCCATCCCGCGTGTTACCATGCCGCCCAGACCTAAGCTTTCCAGGTAAGGATGGGCCGACGAAACCACGTTACATACATCCTTAATTTCTGTCTTTTGTTCAGTGTCCTCTTTGAGTTTTATCTCTTCGCCGCGGATAAGGAAATGCTGCGGATTGCGCACCGTGACATCCCAATAAAGCACCGTTCCGCGCGGCAACGCTTCATAAGTAAACAACTTTCCTTTTTCAGCAGCTCCTGTAGTGGGATCAATCGAAACAGACGTTCGCACCTCGAGGTTGCTGTTGATGACATGTTGAAAAACCTTATCCGAAACCACAACGGTCTTAGAGATAATATAATCCGGAACCTTTAGTCGGAATAAAAAGTCTTGAATCGAAGCACCTTTACCCCAGTCGCTCTTCACCTCAAAAAGAAGCCAACCCAAATTTAACGGCTTATCCGTACGAATCTCTTTTTTAGACAAAAAATGGATGGCCTCTTTTTCGAGAGCGTATAAATCCTGAAGATCACGATGATCCGTAAAACGTAGTGCGATAGGCGCTGTAACCCATACGGGTCCTTCCCTGGTGGCCACGGGAAAAAGCAAGACCGACATATCACTGAAAGAAGCTAAGCCGGCAAACCCCTCGTCTTTAGAAAACCCAAACGTAGTACAGATCGGGCACGTAGGTTCGCCGCAATGCCCACCGCTTCCGTCCGCTTTCGGTTGACCCAATCCAGCACAGTTGGGATACTTTTCTTTGGCCATGGCTGCATAGCTACGAATCATCCCGGCCAGGGTCGAACCGGGAATTTTAGGGATTTTTGATATCGGGTCCCGGACGATTGTGTGATCCACACTCCCCAACCGACTCCCCCCGGTGCCTACGTGAATGGGATCGATGGCCAATCCTGCACGAGAAAATTTTCTGAAGTTTCCTGTTTGATGCGTCATCTTTGCCCCTCCTCAAGATTTAATTTTAAAATTCTGATGTGCCATTCAAGAGCAGCTTCTAATACTCCCATGTCTGCTGCTTCCACCAGAGCATCCAGCGCCTTTCCGTCGGCGCCCAGCTTATCTCTCAGCAAACTGCGCACCAGATGGAGCCAAGCTCCTTTCTCTTCTTCGGTCCATTCCCCCTCGGGATTCATCCATCGTTGTTTAAAGTCTTCCATTAATCGCCATACTTCACGTAAAGCGGTGGTCGTTGGTTTTAATCGAAGGAGTAAGTTCCATACTTCCTTTCGTTCCTTCCAATGCGATAAAGAATAGACGTGAAAATTCTCAAAGCGTTTTCCCGTTGTCTCAAGGAAAAGCATGGCGATTCGTGAGGGCGCTATCTTCACCCCATCCCCCCGGCGGAGGTCCTGAACATGGCGGTAAATCTGTCCCCGCGGGGTTTGGAAATCAAGCGGGAAACGGATCTGGGAATCCTCTACGGCGACATACGGATAGAAGACGTCTTTTCGGCCATCTTTTAATAAGACAGGGATGGTTTTTAATTCTTTCTGTCCGCTTGGTTGCACCAGGTGGAGAGCTACTACCCCCGCTTGATCATCCCGAGCATCTACCCGCCACGTCTCCTCCCTAGCGCTTTCTACTACAGATTCCAAATTTCTCGCCGCGTCAATGACGGCCTGAAAAGACGTTTTTTGTGGAAAAGCCACGACACCGATTCTGAGCGGCATCCGGTCCCATACACGGATAAAATGATCGTTCCAGCTTTCGATCACCGCATCGATGCATTCCGAAAGAGCGTTTAAGGGTACTAAAATGCGAAAACGCTCCGGGTTCAGCTCCAGAGGGATCACAGGACGGTAAACACCCAGATGGTCCTTTACCCCTTCTAACTTTTTAATGGTGAAGGTTCTGAGCTTGTTTTCATTTTCACCTTTTACGTGACATGTTGTGCCGATTAATGTTTTATCCAGAAAATATTCCATCACTGTGCGATCAATCCATCGACTCACATTCGAAGCGGTAAGGAAACCACATAAATCTTTACGGTAGATGAGGGTGATCGGAACGCCGCGACATTGGCCGTTGTAGATCTCTCGATCTTTCCAGGCGTGATCATGGGGAGAGGGGGAATCGGGTTGAATGACCAACCGACGTACTCGCCAGTGATTCTTATCTTTGGTAGAGATCTCCCGGATCTTTTTCAACACTTCTTCAAAAAATTCCTCAGCATTTCTCCAAAAGCGATAAGTCCTTCCGGGAGAGGCATTTTTTCTAAAAAATTGATGAAGTAACCAAGCAGCTCTCTCCCGATTATTGAGTTCACTCCACTTCGGTGCGTTTGATCGATCTTCTACGATTTTTGAAAAATAATTCTCCCAGCCTCCTCTTTCATGAGCATAGCCGTCTTGAAGGATCCTTAGTACAGGATCATTATTATTAAGTCGCTCGGATAATCTTTTTTCAATATACGTTAATAGATCATTGTGAGCGGTATCGGATTGAATCCCATATCGTGTCACTTTTGGATTATGCCGAGCCCATTCTGTCACTGCTTGGGCACGAAGCGAATCGACGTTCCCGCCATCTAGCCATCGGCTAACCGGTAAACTCAACGTGAGAAGGGCGACACGGCCATCCTGATCCGCCACCTCCGATACCCAGAGGGTGTCCCTTTCGAACTTCCCTTCCATCCAATCCTTAAAACGACCGGTGCGCCGCTCGCTGCATGTGGGGCAGGGCTCGTCTTTTGTTGGTCTGTCTTTTCGTACCCCTTCTTTCTTACTGTTATAACGAACACCGCAGACAGGACAAATATGACCTTTCACTTCTGAAGTCAATTCCGGAATATCCCATGCGCGATGAATAGGGGTTGCGAGCGTTTCTTTTGCCTCAGCAATCTCCTCACTCATAAAGAGGAGGGAACGTGATGACCTATGCGAAAGATGTATGTAAGGTGGCGTCTCAAAAGATTGGTTTTCAGCGAACTGATCGACTTTTTTTTCGATGCATCTTGTGAGTTCTTCTTCCGTTTTGTTATCAATACCGCTTTTGCCATCAAGCCGGTGCCCTGGAAAAGAAAACACCGCCACCTGATCATCCCGGTAGAGTAAGGAACCTACCGCCAATTCTACCTCAATGAATTTTTGAACTTCACCAAAAAATCGATCGATCGCTTTCCGGGCACCGATCCAATCTCCTACACGCACAGCCCTTGCTTCGTAGTGATCGGTTCCTATTCCTACGGTTAAAAGACGCCATTGAGTCTGTGATTTTAAGTCGTCCCACGCAAAATTTTTATCGAGCAGCGCCCCGGCAGCTGCACTTTTAAAGAGCGATGCCGCAACATAAGACTGATCCCAAAGCGTCACATCGTTGTTCGGGATTCTTGTCTCGGCCAACGTGCTCGAGAGAATTTTACGTAACCAGCCTTGTTTACCGATCGTCTTTTCCCTTATATCCCACCATTGCTCGACGTTGTCATTTGAATCCGAACTTCCCAATATTTCTATATCTTTCAAAAGCTGTTCCACCTTTTGAAGCAAAGAGCGCCAGGCGTCATCACCCCGCAACGCATCCGGTGGATCTTGCAAAAGGTTACGCCGCTCTTTTCCATACGCGGTAGTAAGCCACATATGCGTAACTTCTTGGCCAAGATATTTGGAAGAGTTTTTGGGAAGATTTTTCTCTATCCCCGATGCCATCGCATGTCCTGCTTGAAGCAGACCCACCGCATTTTTTTGCGAATCTTTATTTCGATACTTTGATAATATGCCATCGATGCTGGATAATTTTTCCAATTTGTCGATTTTTTTTAGCCATTCCCAGTAGTTTTCCCAGGATTCAGTCAGGTCTTTGGACCATTGACCATCTTTATAGACATCATCGCCCCCTCCACCGTGATGCAGTAAAAAGTGCCGATTTGCTTTCCCAAGCATATGCAGCCAACCGATTGCTTCGTAACCAAGCAATAACGACCGCTTTTCAAATAGAGTTTTTACTGGTTGTGTCATAAATAGTCACCCCCTTCGGTCCATCGGATAAATGCTTTGTAAGAAAGCCTTCCGTTCGTCCACAGTGGCCGTATCCTTTATGTCGTTGTGAGCGATCAGTTTCCAATTGTCTATCTTCGCTCTTCCCCAACCTGTAGACCGTTTGGCTGAAAAACCATAAACGGTGAGCAACGCTTCAATTGATTGAAATAGCCATGCCAGTGTGTCCAGGGGTTCGATATTGTCTTTTTCCACCTGGCCTGGAAATGGGGCGTACAGGATGCGTAAAACGCCTGGTGTTTCACTGGGCACCACTTCATAGTGGATGGGACTCGTTCCGGCACGGGTCTCTCTTGAATGGGGGTTGATCAGCTCGTAACCAACTTTACTAAACCAAGTTGGGTAAAAAAAGAGAGCCCCTTGCGAAAAAATGTTTTCTTCCTCTTTCTCGTTTCCAAAGAGATGAAGAATCCACGGTTCATCTTTCCATTCTTTAAGACTAAACGCATGCGCCTCCAGATGCTTCATCATGCCCTCATGCATCCGGCACGACCACCGCAGTAACCCTTTCCAAGCGGCAGCAGACATAAAGGGAACCCCGAACACACGATCTTTACGCAAGGGGTTATCAACGAGGTGCAGCGGACGGTCGTCTTTGGAATACCATGGAGTCATAAGGGTGAAGTGAACTTCAATCAGTATCCATCCAGGACGCAAGACTCGAGGAGGTCGATCCAGTTCTAATGCCTCCGGTAGTTTAAACGCTTCTACTTTTTTTATTTTCTCCATATAATTTTTACGTACTTCTTCTTTTTTCGTATTTTTTCGCAGCACCCGTATTATAGAATCCACGAGCAAACCATCCGCACTATTATTTTTAAGTGCGTCGTCCAGTTCTTTACCCTCTTTTATTAATAATTTATCGGAAAAACAATAATGATCGAACAAACTCACTCACCTTTCCCTCCCATACAATCTTATTTTTTAAATATTTCTTCAATTATTTCTTCACCTTTTTTAAAATCATCTTTACTAAAACTCTCCGAAGCCCATACGTCCATCAATCTTTTTTGCATATCATCAAATTCGATGACACCACGTTTAATAAACCCGTATGTCCGACTAGGTTTTTTAAAACTAAAAACTTTTTTGCTTTCCCGTTCCTTTCCAGAGAGCCATTTACTTCCCTTAATCTCTCTAATCAAGCTTTTAGCTTTATTCTTCGGCTCTTGGCGTCCGATGACACGATTAAAGGAACTGTCTTTATCATCTTTCCGTGCTAGATAATGATTCTCCACAAACCAAAAATTCTTTAACGAAGCCCAATAATCATCAAAGTTACCTTTTCTCCATTTGTCGCTTTTTATGTAATCGGTGAGTTCCTCTTTTGAAACGCGTTCCACACCGCTATCTTCTTTAAGTTCTACAAGCCCAAAATCAGAATGATGAAGTTTATTTTTTCTTCCTTCTTGATCCGATGGTTTAAACACTGTTTTACCGCCGATTGCTCCGTAGTCTGAAATCAAACGCATCGTAAGGTCTATCAACGCCCACTCCTCTGTCCGAATCGGACGGAGCGCTGTAAAGCGTAACCTAAAAGTTTCATTCACTTTGATCTGGTTTGAACGGATTTCTCTATTCTCCGTTAAAACTTCGAAGCGGAACTTTCGTCCCCAACCGGTACATCCGAACAACTCACAAACCACACAATGGTGACCCGCTTCAGTTGCTTCTTGAACGTTTTCGCTTGGACATCGATGGCTCTTATCTGTAGGGTCGCATGCATATCCCTCTAATCCCCGAACGAGCACTTCAAACCACCAACGTATTGAACCGAGCAATCCGGTCATGATCAAACGATCCGATCTCCCTGATAAATCCCCTGTCCAAATGTCTGTAAGAGCTTTAAACTTCCACTCTTTGCACAATGGCTTATGAGGACAATTCATACATTTTTCACCTCTTGTTCATGCAATCTCATATATACTGTTCTACTTAGCAGATTGAATTCATCCATTGTCCAATCTTCATATTTTCCTTAGGAAAAACTTTTATGTCTCTATATAATACAAATTATACATATTTTTTTACAGTATGCAACATAATATTCCAGTTTTTTTTACAATGAACGGCCTTTTCATGATCCATTTTTCATGACCCGTTTCACATGATACTTCTTAACTTACGAACTTTGCATACATATACTGATTTATTACAGAATATAACTATACATTGATCTTTTGTGAAGAAGACTGTAAATACTCCTTCTTATCAGTAAAATTTTGTTCGGTTAAAGTCGTTGTTATTGACCCATGACCCCGTCACATGTTCGCCTTGCCTCCACACCTATGTTACAATGAAACAAGGCTGCGCCGTCTTTTTTAAATCGATGAGACGAACTTGCCTCCACACCTATGTTACAATGAAACCGGTTGTTCATCACACTTCATACAAGGAGGTTAAAATGGCTAACAAGCATCCATATCTGACGACGCACGAAGGGAAGCTCTATCTCACCGATCAAGAAAAGGGCTTACGGACATCGCTGGAGATCAAAGAAGTCCTCTACGAGGAAAGGTCTCCGTATCAGCATATCATGATCGTGGACACGGTCCTATTTGGTCGCGCGCTCATCCTGGACGGCATCGTACAGACGACGGAAAAAGAAGGTTTTATTTATAACGAAATGATCTCACACATGCCGCTCGCCTTTCATCCTAAAGCAGAAGACGTACTCATTGTCGGCGGGGGCGATCTAGGCGTGGCCCGCGAAGTGCTAAAGTATCCGTTCGTACGGCGCGTTGATATGGTCGAAATCGACGCGCGTGTCGTCGAAGCGAGTCGCACCTATTTACCGGAAGTCGCCGCCCCGCCGGATGACAGGTTACACATATATTTTGAAGACGGTGCTCTATTCGTCGGCCGGAAAGAGGCCGCCTATGATGTCATTATCGTCGATGCGGCCGATCCCGTAGGACCTGCGACCGTCCTCTTTGAGCATCCGTTTTACGCCGCTTTAGAACGCGCTCTGCGTGCCGACGGTGTTATGGCTGCCCAGAGCGACTCACCGATTCATCACATCGATGTGTGTAAGCGAACCCATAGTTCTTTAAAGAGTCTCTTCCCCATCGTCTATCCGTATTTCTCAACGGTACCGGCTTATCCGAGCGGCTGGTGGATGTTTACCCTGGCCAGCAAGCGCTACGATATGCTGCGCCCTCTAGATCCCGGTATCAGCACTCGCTTCGTTAACGATGCCATCCTACGCGGATCGCTCGCCGTTCCGAATATGTTTGCGCAAGCACTCTTCAGCGTTTAAAAGAACGATTTCGGAAGAACCCCTAGTTTAAAACAGAAATTGATTCACTGCCTACTTCTATTGCATGACGGAATCAAGTTTTATTCACTCGCCGAATATAAACTCTATGCAGCATTAAATATAAATTTTATGCACTGATTGGATATAAACTTAGTGCACTGACTGAATATAAACGTCATGCGCTCTATAAAAAAGTGAAATAGTCTAAACGAGGATATAACCTAAACAATACATTTTCCAGAAAGGATCGTGCCTATGAGCACACAGAGATCCGCGCCGCCGACTGAGTTTGGCATTCGTATCAGCAAAACTGTGTTTTTACAATCGGTGTTGATTCTTATAGCGATGATCATCCTGGGCGGGCTGCTTACGCAATGGGTTCCGGCAGGACAATATGAACGCACGCTCGTCAATGGTAGGGAGACGATCATCCCGGGCTCGTTCCACCTCACGCCAGATTATCATTATCCGGTGTATCGCTGGCTGACCGCGCCTTTTGAAGTGTTTTCCTCGTCCGATGGTCTCATCGCCATCGTAATCATCGCCTTTATCCTTCTCGTCGGCGGGTCTTTTGCGCTGCTTGATGCCACGCGCAGTCTAGAAGCTGTCGCGGTGCGTTTAAGCAGCGCTTTTTTAAACAGTAAATACAGACTCATCGCCATGTTTACACTGTTCTTTATGCTTCTCGGGGCAGTCTTCGGTATTTTCGAAGAGGTCATCCCCCTCATTCCGCTTATGGTCATGATCAGCCGTCGTCTTGGCTGGAATGCCATGATGGGACTCGGGCTCAGCCTTTTGCCGACCGGTTTTGGTTTTTCTGCTGCGATCTTCAATCCTTTCACCATCGGTATCGCCCAGCAGCTGTCCGGTATTCCGCTGTTTTCGGGGATTGCTTACCGAATTTTTATTTTCATCGTCGTATATTTTTTACTTTTGTGGTTTCTTATCCGTTATGCCAGACGGCTGGACGCCGAACATAGCAGCCAGAACGAATCTTTATCCACGGCCGACTTACAGGAAGCGCTCTCCGATATTCACCATGTACGCGGACTGGGAACGATGGGCATCGGTTTTGTTTTGCTTCTTTTGATGATGTCCTTTTTCCCCTTTGTCGGTCTCGGCGATTATACAATGCCTATCATTGCTCTCTTTTTTGTTGTAATTGCCGTCATCGTAGCCGGACAAAACGACATGCCGCTCAAACGCATCGTTCGCCTTTTCGGCGAGGGCGTGTTGGGCATTGCACCTTCGGTTATCCTTATCATCCTGGCCATGAGCGTAAAGCAGGTGATTACATCTGGTGGCATTATGGATACGCTTTTATACGAGCTGAGCCGTTACACACAGGACCTCTCCGCGCTTTTGGCCGGTGCTTATATGTATGTGCTGGTATTTATTCTGCAATTTTTTATACCTTCGGCCACGGCCAAGGCGTTTCTCGTCATTCCCCTGCTCTCTCAGATTGGCGATCTGCTGGGGCTCACACGGCAAAGCGTCGTACTGGCCTTCAACTTTGGAGACGGTTTCAGTCACCTGCTTTATCCAACCAATCCGGCGCTGCTCATTGCGCTCAGCCTAGCCTCGGTGCGTTTTTCCAGCTGGTTGCGCTGGACCTTGGGCATTCAACTCGTCGTCTTCGTACTGACGATGGGCTTTTTGCTGCTGGCCATCCAGTTTGGCTACGGGCCATAACAATGATATCTTCTAAACCAGAGCTTATAAAATATATTAGGTGTCGTTTGCAGAATGTAATTTTAGGACAAGGCTGGTGCAGTTCATGAACCGTACATCTGCGGCTCACACGCTATTAATCGACTACAGAGCATCACGGGAGCGGTTTTTATCTTACGAAGGTTTGTTCAACATGTTCTGGCCTTCCGTCGTACTGAAACGACAAGAACTTTCCCTGCAAGAAAACCGAGAAGACAAAGTATCGCTTACGAGTGATCTGATCTGGGCAGGGCACACGTCAGGCCGTGCGCCCGATCACGCATCCGTTCACACTACCACTCGCTTGCCTGCGTATGCACATGTAACAGGTCAGGTACCCGACAGTGAACATCTGACAGAGCCGACCACAAAAGAACCGACCATAGAAGAGGTAACGCTTCCGCTCCTCGTTTTAAGCACCGGACTGCACGGTATCGAAGGATATGTCGGGGCCCACCTGATCGACCGCTATATTCGTTCATTTTATAATCCATCCCAAATACCGTATTCGACCGGGCCGCATGATTCGTTTCGACTGTATGATCCGTCTCATACGATCGATCCATCACAAAAGCCATCGTTTAAACCGCCGTTTGATCTCGTGCTCATCCACGGCATCAACCCCTGGGGCATGCTGAACCGGCGCAAAGCCAATGCTCGAAACGTCGACCTAAACCGCAACTTTGTGATCGATTGGCAGGATCGGGAGACGCTATACAATCCGGATTACGATGCCCTGAAAAACCTGCTACACCCGGCTCCGGCACGGTCCGGCAAAGGATACTTCTACGGACAACTACTGCAAGCACTCCTCCGCCTGCACCGTGCGGCACCCGGACGCATCGAACGCGCACTCACCTTGGGACAGTTCACCGATCCGGAAGGACCTTATTACGGCGGTACGGTATACGAACCGGAAACGGTGTGGATGATGGACGTCATAAAATGTCTTTTTAGCCGCTACCAATACATCGTCTGGCTTGATCTGCACACCGGCTACGGTCCGCGCGGGTTGATGCAGGTGGTACGCGCATCAAGGGACCCACAAACACGGGAGAGGTGGCAGCAACATTTTTCCTATCCACATGTCGTCGAGACGACGGGAGAGTCCTTTTATGCCATTAACGGAGACATGATCGAGTATATGTACGCTTACCGGCAAGCAAACCATCCGCATCTTAGTCTATTTGCAGCCACGCTTGAATTCGGAACGCTGGGCGATGCGCTCCCGGCGCTCATCCGGAGCCTTTCCACGACTGTTTTTGAAAATGCTGCTTACCACGCCGATCGAAAAACGACGCAACACGAGCACCGATTGCTTGAGATGTACGCCCCGGTCGATGCCCGCTGGTTAGAGACGACCACACAGCAATTTTTACTATTTATGCAGCGTGTTCATAACCGACTACAAAATGCATGTTTATAGAGTTGCAATCGGGCCGGGCATGTTATAGAATAGCTACCATAAAAAGCGCTTAAAAAGCGCTTGCAGTGCTTGCAATTTTTCATCTATTTCCTTTTTTCCCCATGATCTCTCAGAGGTGCATGTTCTTCTTTTTGTGAACGCACGTTCTTTCTTCGTGATCGCATGGTCTTCCTTTTGACCGCGTGTTCTTCTTTTTGATCGTATGTTCTTGCTCTTTGATTGTATGTTCTCGCTGGCGCATTGAGGAGGATTTTATGATTACTTTTGAAAAGGTCAACAAATACTTCGGCACCTTTCATGTCTTGAAAAACATCAATCTGCATATCGAAACGGGCGAAGTCGTCGTGATCATCGGACCTTCCGGCTCGGGCAAAAGCACACTGCTTCGAACGATCAACGGTCTGGAGACGATCACGAGCGGCAAGCTCATCGTCGACGGGGTGCAGGTAAACGCTAAAGGCACCGATCTCAACAAACTGCGCCGGAATATCGGTATGGTGTTTCAACACTTTAACCTCTACCCGCACAAAACGGTGCTGGAAAATATCATTCTCGCACCGATGAAAGTGCTCGGCCTCTCCCGCCAGGAAGCCGAAAAAATTGCCCGGGAGTATCTAGAAAAAGTCGGTATCCTGGAAAAAATCAACGCCTACCCCTCTCAGCTCTCAGGCGGACAGCAGCAGCGCGTGGCCATCGCCCGAGGTCTCGCGATGCGACCCAAAGCCATGCTCTTCGATGAACCGACGAGTGCGCTTGATCCGGAGATGATCGGTGAAGTGCTGGACGTCATGAAGACGCTGGCCCGGGAAGGGATGACCATGGTCGTCGTCACCCACGAGATGGGATTTGCCCGGGAAGTCGCCGACCGCATCATTTTCATGGATCAAGGGGAAATAATCGAAGAATCAACACCTGACGTTTTTTTCAAAAACCCGCGCGAAGAACGGGCGCAGATGTTTTTAAAACGAATCCTCAGCCACTAAGAGCGCGCATCATGTATGAAGTATGTATGCGCCGTGAAGTATACTCATGGCAACCTGCCTCCTTTTATGCGTGTACAAACACCTAACAAGTGGATGCCAGACTTGCAATGGGTATTAACAGCGCCCTGCGCTGTTTGACTATAGATCATCACATCAAAGCATGAGAAGTAAAAGGGACACCTGCTAAATACGCGGTGTATGCCCGACAAAAAAGGAGGATGTTGATGCAATTTCGCTTGAAACACGTCGGTCTTCTCACACTTCTATTTGCCCTTCTCTTTACCCTTGGCGCTTGCGCCTCGAACAAGGAAACAGGCACAAGCACGCTCGACCAGATTAAACAGCGCGATAAACTTATCGCCGGTGTGAAGTACGATACCCGCCTGTTCGGGTACAAAGATCCGAATACGGGACAGGTCGAAGGATTCGATGTCGATATCGCCAAGGCCCTCGCCAAAAAAATTCTCGGTGATGAAAACAAGATCGAGCTGAAAGAAGTCACTTCCTCGACGCGTATTCCAATGCTCAAAAACGGTGACATTGACATCATCATCGCCACCATGACCATCACCGATGAGCGCAAACAGGAGATTGACTTTTCCGATGTCTACTATCACGCCGGACAGTCGCTCCTCGTGCACAAAGACTCGCCGATCAAAGGGATCGATGATCTCGCCGGTAAAAAAGTGATCGGCGTAAAAGGTTCCACTTCGGTAAAAAATATCCGTGAAAAAGCGCCGCAAGCTGATGTGCTGGAATACCCCGATTACGCGCAAGCCTTCGCTGCCCTTCGTTCCAATAAAGGCGATGCCCTCACCACCGACAACGTCATCCTCATGGGGATGCATCAAGAAGATCCGAACTACGTCTTAGTCGGCGGACTGTTCACGGACGAACCGTACGGCATCGGTATACGCAAGGGCGATGAAACGTTCGTCAATTATGTCAATGACTTTTTGAAAGAGCTCAAAGACAGCGGCGAGTATCGCGAACTGTACATGAAATGGTTTAACGAAGAACCACCGGCCAATCAATAATCACATGTCGTCTGGCCTAGGTACAGTCTGACCGAAGCGGGGTCATCAAATATATTGCGATGACCCTTTTTCTACTTTAAAGGAGGAAGCGCCGTGCTCTCGCTGCTTTTAAATTATTATCCGGACTTTTTAAGAGGGCTTTTGACGACACTTGAAGCGAGCCTGCTTGCGCTCATCGGTAGTTTTGCCATTGGCGTCGTGATCGCCGTCTTTCGTATCGTTCCGTTTGTCCCGTTAAACATCTTGGGGCGCATGTATACGGAGTTTTTACGGAATATCCCACTTCTCATCGTGGCCTTCTTTTTCTTCCACGGGATGAACGCTTTCGGCCTCAACTTAAGCGGTTTTGTCGCCGGAACGCTGGGGCTTACGTTTTACACGTCGGCCTTTATCGCCGAGGCGATGCGCGCCGGTATTCAGTCGGTACCGAAGGGACAGATGGAAGCCGGGCGTTCCACCGGGCTTACCTATCTGCAGACGATGCGCTACATCATTTTACCGCAGGCAATCAAGATCGTCATTCCACCGCTTGGCAATCAATTTTTAAATCTCGTCAAAAACTCCTCCATCTTAAGTCTTTTTGCCGGGCTCGACCTCATGTACTGGGGCGATCACGTTGCCAGCAGCTCCTTTAAGACGCTTCCCGCCTATACGCTCGTCGCCCTTTTTTATCTCCTCATCACCATTCCCTTAAGTTACTTCGTGCGCTGGCTGGAGATCCGACTGAATCGTCTACCGAAAGAAGCAGCAGAGGTGAAAACTGCTTTGATGGAGGGCTAAGTTCATGAATTTTCAAGGTGCCTGGACACTCGGACATATTCGTTTTATGCTGGAAGGTTTTGCCGTGACACTACAAGTTGCAGTGATCGCCATTATTTTATCATTTATACTAGGGACGCTGATCGGCGTCTTGCGTTATACGCGTCTTCCGATTGTCTCACCGATTTTAGCGGTGATCGTAGAGACGCTCCGCAATCTACCTCTCCTTCTCATCATCATGTTCGTCTATCTGGCCTTGCCCGAGTTGGGGATAAGACTTGGCGTTTTTTACTCGGCCGTCGTCGGTCTCACCGTCTTTGAGATGGCTATGATCTCGGAGATCGTCCGTGGTGGGCTCATGTCTGTTGATAAAGGCCAGACGGAAGCGGCGCGTGCCTCAGGTATGACGTACACCCAGACGCTCTGGCACATCGTCCTCCCGCAGGCGCTCGTCAAAATGATCCCGCCTACGGTGAGCCAATTCATCTCGCTTCTTAAAGATACGTCTTTGGCGGTGGCCATCGCCCTGCCGGAGCTCATGCACAACAGCCAGATCATCTATAACGGAAATCCCAGTTATATCAACCCGATTTTGCTTCTCGCAGCTCTGTTTTACTTTGTGACGAATTTCCTACTATCTCAGGTCGCGCTTCTTTTAGAACGGAGACTAAGATATTGATGGAATGAAGGTTGAGGAATGAAGGTTGAGGAATGAAGGCTGAGGAATGAAGGTTGAGGAACGAAGGTTGAGGAATGAAAGATGAAATGCTTAGGACCGTTGAGTGTCTCGTGTTCATCAACGCGTGAGAGATCATCTGGTACCGGATTCGGCGGATCATACGATACATGCCCGTTACATTTATCTCAGCGTACAGAGCTATCTCAGCGTGTAGAGCCAAATAATGATCTCAACCGCAATCAAGATGAGGATAAGCGTGTCGATCCAGATGAAGCGCTGACTCGTCGACTCATCACTCAAAAGCTGATAATGCTGGGAAAGGACGTCCATCTTGTGCCCGATGCTCTCCGACCACTCTTTCATGCGGAAGAGCGCTTGCGCACCTGTGTAGATACGTACGTAATAATAATCGTGCGTCACTTTGAGGGCATTTTCGATCCTTCCGGTGAACTCGGTAATCTCGACGATGAGCTCCATCATGCGCCGCATGAGCTCGCGCGTGCGGCGGGATCTGCCGCGACCGAAAAGCGCGCTGCCAGAGGTAAGCCCACGTGGAGTACCCTCCAGAGCGCTATAGAGCTGTGTCAGCTCTCCATCTAAAAGGTCATCGTAATAGCGGAGTTCTAAAAGCTGTGCTTTGGCAAACTCCAAAAGATCGGCCACATCACCGGCACCATCCGGGTCGCTTACGATCGCACTGTCCCAGGTCACGATCACGGTGTCATCAGAGTACGAATACATGTGCCGAAGCGCTTCACGGCGCATCGCCTCACTCACCGTACCCATCTCCCCCAACAGGATGGGCACTGGATCCCAGGCTTTGGGCCAGCGATCGAAAACATAGATGACGAAATCTTCAATATATCCGTCGTAAGCGCCCCCGCTTAACGCCGGGCGCACACGGGCGATCAGTTCATCGCGGTAGCGCCGAAAGACGTCTCCCAAGCGATCCGGTTCATCTAGCATCAGTTCGCTGGCATACTGTCGTAGCCGGGTATAGGCATCATGCGAATCCACATCGTGCGAATCCAAAAGATGCGTTTTGGGAGGCAAGTCCGGCGCATCGTATAACGCATTGCTTATAAGGAGGCGCATGCTGACAGTGAGCACACCAAAATCATACAGTTTGGCGCTCACCTGTGCAGGTATGTTGTGTCCCTGAAGGGACACGGACGTTGCCGGAAGCTTAAGCGTGAGCGGAGGATTTTTGAACGAAAGTGCTTTAGAACGCACTTTCGATAGGCGCAGACGACGCATCGGGTGATCGTGTGCCAGCATCGCTTCAATCTGACCGAGATCGATCTCCTGGGCTACGTCATACAGACGGTATACCCATATCTCATACGACATACGAAGAACCCTCCAGGGTAGACATACTGGACAAAATGGGTATCATGGTAAAAGGCATAAGCACAAACAATCTAAACAATAAGATGATCACTAAAAAAGAATATCATAGGAAAATATCATACGAGAATATCATATGAGAAGGAATCGTTCCCATGATCGCTTTTTATGTGAATCCGACCGCCGGAAGTGGTCGCGCTCAAAAAGCTTGGCACACACTGGAGCCGTATTTACGACAAAAACACTTTCCTTATACCGTCATCATCGACGATAATCCCAGGCAGGCGCTTTTTGCCCTTCGTAAGGCATATGCCGCCGGGCCCAAGGCGCTTTTTGTGATCGGCGGCGATGGAACGCTCAGCAGTGCTGTCAACGCCGTACTCGGTGCATCGAGCGATAAAAGCGCCATTCGTTCTATGCTTTCACCCCTCCCTTTCGGTCTTATTCCAGCCGGTTCCGGAAACGATATGGCCCGTTCCTTCCATATACCTCGAAACCCTTTGGCTGCCTTTCATCTTCAGCTGACTGCGCTTCAGCACGGGCGCGTCGCTTACCTCGACCTCGCTCTTCATGTCCCTCCATCAACTGAGACTGCAGAACACCATGCTTCCTTACACCTCCCCTCTTTTCCCACCCTAAAACACATAGATATACAGTCGAAAACGCTGGAGTCGAAGATAGACCCGGCTTCTTTCTCGCGATCTCCGCTTCGATCACCGCGCGTTGCCCTCGGCTTTATCGGCATCGGCTTTGACGGTGAAGTCGTGCACGGACTGGAAGGAGTTCATGATGATGCGTTGAAGGGTGGTCTTGATGACAAGATAGTCGCCGGGATCGATCATCATAAAGGGTTCTCACTAGCTAAAAAGTCCTTACGTCAGCTATCGTATACGGCCGGTGTGATCAAAACGCTTATCCACTTTCAACCGTTTGATCTCAGTATACGCATTGATGGGAGAGAGATGGACCTCAAAGATGTATGGATGGCGGCGCTCTTAAATGTCACGCATTTTGGTGGTGGAATGCACATCAATCCGCTCGGCCGAGTCGACGACGGGCTATGGGATCTTATCGTCGTACACCGGATCGGAAAAGGCGATTTTTTACGCACATTTCCACGTGTTTTCAGCGGCAGTCACCTGCGTCATCCGGCCGTGTTGCACCGGAGAGGTCATGTATTCACCTTCACTGTCAAACACCGGCTGCGCGAACTGTATGCCCAGCAAGACGGCGATCTTATCTCCCTTCCGCAAACAGTAGAAATTCTTCCCCGCTGCCTGCCTTTTCTACTGCCCGAATAAACCATTGCCCGAATATCCATATTTCTGAATATCCATATGCCTGAATAACAACCGAACGTTTTTTAATATTTATCGATCATGCACTAACTATAAGATAACAAGATAACGACCGATCTTCAGACTCGCACATCCGGCATGATTTCTTTCGTTATTTTTTCCGGTATTTTTTTCCCCGGATTTAAGATATGATGCGGATCGAAAAGCCGCTTGATGGCGGCCATCCAATCCAGGGCCGCGCCGTGCTCTTCCCGCTGATAGGCGAGTTTGCCGAGGCCCACGCCGTGTTCGCCCGTTGACGTGCCGCCGTGCTGAAGGGCAAAGTGAACGAGCCGTTCGTGCAACCTTTCGGCACGAGCAATATCCTCCGCATCACGGTCATCGACCATGACGATCGTATGAAAGTTCCCGTCTCCGATATGCCCCAGCACGCCGCCTTCCAGGCCTTCCTCAACGAGCGTCTTCCGGGCGACTTCGATAGCCTCCGGCAAGACGGTGAGCGGCACGCACACATCGGTCACGAGCTGTTTTTTGCCGGGATGGGCATGTAGATACGCATAGGAAAGGTGGTGCCGCGCCTCCCAAAGCTTCTCGCGCGCTTCCTGACTCGTTTCAAACTGAATAAGCGTCGCGCCGCCTTCTTCTGCCACGTCTTTTAGAAGTTTTTCATCTTCGGCAAGCCCCGCGCGGTTGCCGTGAAGCTCGAGAAAGAGCGTATCGAGTGGCGGGTAATCGGTTCCTTTCATCTGATTCATCTGTTCGATAGACGTGCGATCGACGAGTTCTACGCGGGCGAGCGAACTAACGAGACGCAGCATCTGGTGTGCTGCTTCGACCGCCTGCCGCACGCTCGGGAACGTAATGCGGGCGGCGATGATCATCTCCGGAATGCCGATGAGGGAGAGGGTGAGTTCGGTGATCACCCCCAGCGTCCCTTCGGACCCGATGAATAAATGTTTTAGATCATAGCCCGAGGACGATTTGACATACGATCCACCTAGCCGCAAGATGGAGCCGTCGTATAAGACGACGGTTAAACCGCGCACATGATCGCGCATGACGCCATATCGGACGGCCGTCGTACCGCTGGCGTTCGTCGCAGCCATCCCCCCAAGTGTCGCGTCAGCCCCAGGATCGACGGTAAACATGAGCCCGTACGGGCGAAGCGCTTTATTTAACGCTTCCCGCGTGAGTCCGGCCTGGACGCGCACGATAAAATCATCCTGGCTGATCTTAAGAATACGGTTCATACGCGTTAAATCGAGGCTGATCCCCGCGTAGATCGGGATCGGATGCCCCTCCAGACTCGATCCTACCCCAAATGGCACGACCGGCACGCCATAGTGTGACGCGATACGCATCACCTGCTGGACGTCTTCTGTCGACTCCGGATAGACGACTGCATCCGGAAGATGCGCTGTGTGATACGACTCATCATGACTATGATGTTCCCGCTCTGTCTCGTTTGTCGTCACTTTATGTTCCGAAAGCACCTGTTTCAGTGCGCTCAACCATTCACTCACGGCTACCTTGTCCTTGTCTTGCATCCTTGGTCTCCCCAATCCATTTATAAGGTAAGGTAAGCTGGCTTGCACGGCCTGGTTTACACGGTCTGGTTTACACGGTCTTGTTTGCACGGTCTGGTTTACACGGTCTTGTTTGCACAGTCTGGTTTACATAGACTGTGTTTTCTTTATTCTACAACGATTCTGCTGATGAAACAATATTTAATCCCCGTTTATTCCTTGCCGGGATGTGGTCCTGTCTTTGACTTGACACCCTGATACGATCTCTTCTCCAGTTGCTGCTTTGCATTCGATCGAAGCATTGAACCCGACGGTACATCCATAGCTAGCTCGCGTCGCGCAACCCGCCTAGCGAGACGTTTTTTGCGCCGTTCGGCAAGGTGCCTATCCATCAAGAAAAGGAGGATACCGGCCAAAATATAACCGATGATGTAGATCAGGACAAACGTCGTCACAATCGCCAGCACCGACGCCCATGTATAATTAAAACCAAAATTTTTGCGATATATCGCCAGAAACAAGGCATCAAGCGAATAAATCGAGAGTGTGAGCGGCGCGCTCATAAGATTCGAGAGCGTCACTGCTACTTTATTCGCCCGAAAAGGAAAAGCGAGCGCCAGCCCAGCCAGAAGAGAAAAACCAAACAACGGAATGCCGTGTATGGCAATACCGATCGCCATCCCTCGCTTAACTCTGGCGCGTTTATCCTTCACCCGAATGAGCCGGAGCAAATAATAGTACACCATGCGCCGGAACCCGTTCCAGCGATCTTTCAAAGTGCGCTTTTCAATCACGCGACGCTCCTTTTTTTGCTCCAGCATCTCATCCCTCACCTGTATCGTGTGATGATACAAAACAAAAGTGATAAATAATTACCGATGATCAAAACGATCGAACCATGCTAAAATTTTATATACACGAAAAAACGCAGACTTTAGCCGTTCGGACAAAAGTCCACGTTCTTACGTTATTATGTGCTTGTGTACGTTATCATGTACCACGCATCAACCATAAGCAGCGGTTAGACTCCCCCTCTATACTCACCCCTATGGTATCAGAAACGAGAGGCCAGGGCAAGTACAGGGGGTCTGCTGGTGCCGCAACGTGACATGGGAGGGCTATATTGAATCGATTTAAAAGATGACTTTCACAAACTTTTCAAAAGGTACCTTAGATGTTTTGATGGTGGCGGATCATCCCATGTCTTAAAAGATGCACCTCGCTTTTATCCCCATGGCTTCGCTGATCGCCTAATCACCTTTCTTAACCAAGATCCGTTGGTTCATGAAAGGTGTGCTTGTGAATTTCATGAGAGGTGTAAATGAATGCCATTCACTCGTACCCTTTCCCTGTCTTTTTATAATATGCATCGGCTGCATTATTCCCACGAATCACGGCTCTGTCCGATGTCCTGTGTAAAAAAGATAGCGATAGGGACAGCTGAACAAATTCATCGGGTCACCGACTCCTTGAATCGGTCGATCATCCAAAGCCTGCGCGCCTTTCGCCACGTCTCACAGTGCAGAAGGCTTTGAATCCGCCAATACATCGGAGGATGATGTTGAAACTGAAATTCCAGGAACCGCCAAAACCACGCATCCCGCTCCAGAATAGAGGAACTTCGCCCTGTTGAACGTTGGTTAGGCAAACTGTATTCCAGCGACTTTTCTATATCGCCCTCCTGTGCGCGCGCCAACGCCGTCAGTCCCTCGGCCATCTGCGTCCGCCCTCCCGAAAGCAGCAAGGCGCCCAAGTGATCCGCCCGTACTTCCATCCACTGGGCCCAAAACGATATATACGCGGGATAAAAAACGATCATCAGATACACCATCCCGAAGATGACCCAAGCATGATTTTGAGCAAGCCATTGCAGATCAGCATAAAACAGATACACCAATCCGCCGACGCCCCCGATGAAAGCTAGCCGTGCCAGCTGCTGTGAAAGCACATCCCGTTTTTTGATATGAACCGCTTCATGTGCCAGTATCGCTTCAATCGATGGCAGCGATAGTTTCAGCGTGGCTGACGTCAACATGATGGCCGCCCGACCGATATGCATCCCGGTGGCCAGGCCGTTGTAGACCGGCGAATCGACGATAAACAGTCTCGTCCGAGCAATGCCCGCCTTTTTCAAGATGGACTGCGCCCGATCATACACTTCTCCTCCGGTAAGAGGCTCCGCATCCGTCGCCGCCGTCAGCACGCGGTCGGATACATATACATTGAACGCCCACCAGAAGAGAATAAACAGCACCGTCGCCCAGGTGGGCACATCTAGCCAAACCAGAAGGAGCAACAATCCGGCATAGGCGGAAATCCCTTTGACGGTCACGGCAAAATAGCCTTTCCAGAACAATCGTTTGATTACTGCCGGATGCCAAGGCGGCAGGATCTGCTTCGTTTCTTGATGGTTCACGTCCTTCCCGTAAGAGGCAAACACGGATTTCCAATCCTCCCCTTTTTCCGGCGTCAAATAGACTTCCTCACCGGGAAAGGAGAGCCTGAGCACTTCGCCAAAGGAACCGGTAAAATCCAACTTGGGGGAAAGAAAAGTAAACAGCGGGTGCAATTTCAACAAATCTGGAGAAGATTCGCTGCGCACCTCCTGTACTTCCCGCAACGGAAAATCTCTGGACTGGAACAGGGACAGGATCACAAGATGCTCTTCGTCCGGCAGCCAAAACAAACGAGTGGAATAAAAATTGCCCATACGCTCAATCATTTCTCCCAATACGGAAATAAGCCAAATGCCAATAAACAGCTTGGTAATGGCATAGCCGTCCGGAGCAAGCAGGAAAAATGCGACAGCCCCCGAACAGACCAGAAGCGTCAGCAAAAGATCGACGGCAATGCGCCGGCCATCTTTCACCTGTATGATTTCCACGGAAGCGGCTTTCTGCAGTTTCCGGTTCAATTCTTTGCGCTTCTCCTTCTTATCTCGGTCAAAAAGCGGCAAGAAAGCCCCGTAAGCACTGGCGCCAAACACGAGCAGGATACCCGCTTGTCCCGAAGGGAACATGACAAACAAGGACACGACGACCGCGGCGGCCAATACGATTTCCGCCGCAGGAGCGATTTTTTTCGGCAAAATCAAGGAAACCAGGTTGATAAAAATGGAAAAACATATAATCCATAAGATCGACAAATTATCCGGCAGCACGGTCTATTCTCACTTCCTCACTTCTATACTATCTTGAAATAAGGTATGACATTTCATCCTCCTGCTGATGATGCAATGCGGCATGAGGGTCTATCCTCGCCAAGAATGCTACCGCCCGCTCCTTCCTGGCACGTATTGGCTTCTCATCGTCATGAACGCGGCCGAGCTAAAAAATATCAACATGTCTAAACATGCCTTTAAACACCAGTTGCGGTTGCCTGTCCAACGTCCGTATCAACTCCTTGCAATAACTTTCCGGGTCGTCGCCGAACACATCTTGTGCCGTGCGCCCCTTCCGTTGGGCGATCAACAAATGATCCAGCATCTCCTTCTAAATCTCCTTCTCTTTTAGTCCGCAAAATCCTGCAAGCCGACCGAGAAAAATTATACACATATTTCATGATCTTTACGACATGAGACATCTTATGTTATATTGATGATAAGCATTATATTGAGAATAAGCATCCTCAGGCAACAGCACTTTTCTACGCGATAAAGCGCGTTCCTTAAGGGGGAGAATAATGTCCACAAAAATACTGCAATTGAAAATTTCGCTACAGGGCGTCAAACCCCCCGTTTGGCGAAGAATTTTGGTGAAGGAAGATATGACCGATCCTTAAACTCGCCGCAAGTTACCGGGCTTAAGCCCGAGTAAAAAGGCGGGTTTATCGTCGGCTTTAGCCGGAATCTTTTCTGGAAAAATCATTGTAATGTGTGTAGATCATGTTATAATGTAGACAAATAAATCAACAGGTAAATCAACAGGTGGTAACATGGACTACATACGGGACGAGCACAGAGTACATTTAATC
>PEBX01000096.1 GCA_003050645.1 Candidatus Carbonibacillus altaicus | reverse complement strand
TTGCTGCCGGTGCCAACTTTGCGAGTTCGCCTTCCCGGGTCAACATCCATGCGCTCGATCCCATCTTTGTCGTCGCCAAACTGGCCTTTGCTTCTGTGCGTCATGTTCTTCCGCCGCTTGAAGTCATACAAGAGACACGTTCAGGCGAGGATGGGATTGGCGGGATTGAATCAAGAGGACTCTTACGGCTGGGGCTTTCTGAAAGTCATCCGGATTAGGAACTTTTTTAAGAAGATAAAGATTCATAGAGCACTCTATTGAGTGTGTTGTTTAGAAATATTTTTATTTAAAAATAAAAGGAAAAGGTTACATTTTAAGGGAGATCATACCTTTTGCCGTTTTTTCCTGGGTCATGCGATTGGATTTCCACTGGACATATCTATATTTGCATATCTATAATCTAATTGCAAGGTTTTTAAAATCATTGAGGAAAAAAAGGGAAGGAGGGAGGTGATAAAAGGAGGAAGTTAATCAACCAGTATGCAGAGGGTTATTAGACGAATTTATATTTATATTCAGTATTTTAAGCAATTTCTAATGTGAGGAGGCACTTTAATGAAAAAAATCATCTCGATTCCATTGGCCCTTCTGTTTGTAATTTTGTTCGGGTACCCTGGATTTGCTAATTCACAGAGCTATTCCGCTTCTTTGTTGGAGGAGTATGGTTCTTTTACGGAAGTGGTCGCCTTTCATTTGAGTGGACAAAATATCGAAAGTCAAACAACTTATCCGGGTTATAAAATTGTTACACAAGAAGAGGAAAAATATCTAGAACAGAAGAACCGGAATGTTGATCGTGGTTATGTCGGAGAAGGTGTATTTTTTATCCTTATTCTAATGGAATACTAGTTCAACAAGACCGAGAAGATTCCTACAATCAAAGAGCTTGAACAAACCTTTTTCTCCCTTTTAAGCAACATCTTTGTTGAAGAATTCGTCGATTATCTTCATATGATGGACGAAAAGATCATGAAACTTCGGGACAAAAATCGGTATCGGCTGAAAGATCATCGCGAACGGACCATACAAACCCTGTTTGGAGAAGTCACATTTCAAAGGCGGTTATACGAAGATCGAACAACCGGACAAACCGTCTATCTCCTCGACCAATACTTAAGCATGGAAAAGAGAAAACCGATGAGTCCTCCCTACCTGGAAGAATGGGCGATACGCCTCGCAGCGGAAGGAACTTCCTACCGTAAAGCAGCTAATTTTCTCGAAGAATGGTTTGGAAAGCGGGTCTTATCTCACGAAACCATTCGGCAAAAGCTGATCGAACGAGGTATGTCCTTCCAAGAAGAAGCCCCAATAAAAGAAGAAATCAAACCGAAGAAAGATGTGCTGTTTGTCGAAGTGAATGGGATCCATACCTCGATCCAACCATCAAAACGGAAGTCGAAAGAACATCGCATAGCCCTTGTGCACCAGGGGTGGGAAAAAAGAGGCTATCGATCCCCAAACAAAACCAAAATGGGAACGTTTGTGACCTATATTCAAAACAACGCTAAATACCATCGAGATTACCGGAACCTTCTCAAAGCCCTAGGCAAAGAGATGTCTACTTACCAACCCATGGGAGGATCGGAAGCGACCGTGCGGTTATTCGCGCGGAGGATCAAAAGCGGAGGATACAGCTCACGTATCCCAGGTGTTGAGTCCATGATCCAAGTTTTCATCTCCCTTAAGACCACCGGGCGAATTCCAGGAGAAAGGGGTACAAGGATCGATGACATCAAACAGATCGAACAGAACCGAAAAGCGCATGCCAAAGAACGGATTACGAGATCCGTTCAAAAGATCAAAGAAATGGGGAAAGGAGTGGTTCAAGGCGCACTCCCATATCTAGCGAATACATCGCGAACGCACCCCATGCACCAAGCACGAAGAGGGCTTAAAAAGATATAAGGGCGATGAAAGCATCCAGCATCGAAGGAGGCACAACCTCACGTGCAAAGAGGGAATTGGCAAGGGAAAAGGGAGAAAAGCTAGGAGACTTTACGAATTACGGATCAAAACATAAAGCCAAGATCATCTCACTTTCAGTGATACAAAAAAGGATTAAAAAATGCACTATATGCTACAATGAATATAGTGCAATAAGGGTAGTCCACATTCACTTGACTTACACCGATTGATCGCGGTGTCTGTCAATCGTCAGTGAAAATGTCACCTTAACTGTTCCGTGAAAATGTCATATACTCTGGCCGGGATTTGTTGATTATCGGGAAACGTCGTACATCCGTCAAGGTTTGCCTTGCGGCAATCGTCTAGTAACGACGGCTGGTGCCACCCTTGTTGACCGCCCCCTTCCGTTTCCCGGATGGGAAGAAAGGCCGGCCAGGCTTGTCAACGGTCATGTATTGATGCTACGTTGAAGCTCTTCTGAATCTTCCATGGTTGGCGCCATGGATGGTTTTTAGCGGGCTTGCGTGGCGACGCAGGACTCGCTGTTTTTGTTTTGGGCTGGCGCTCAGGCCTTTGCGTTTCCCGCAATGCAAAAGCTTGTCGGTGATGCCAGACCAAAAGTTCGTCCTGCATCGTTTGGCGCACTTCAACGACCGTTTTCACCTCGAAGGGATGCGTTGGCTTTACGGCAAAAGTATAAACCTTGCCACCGTAAGAAATCGTTTGTCCCGGACCAATTTGCCGGTATTCACGAATGGCGAAAATATGATTCAGGTTGATTCCCTCAGGCAACGGGCGATATGCGGACTCGGTTTGCTGGGGGGAAATGGCAAACCGGCGATTGTGTTTTTGAATCAACTTAGGCAACACGCGATTGGCTTCTTCCATGGTACTTATACCAAGCAAACGCAGTTCAATGGCCAGACGATCTTGGAATGTGCCAAAGAGGCGTTCGATGCGTCCTTTTGCTTCTAGGCTCATCGCCTTGATATGCGTGATTTCCAGATCCGCCATAGCTTTTCCGAATTGTGATAAGGGAGCAGTCTCTCCGGCCAATTCCTGCTCCAGCGTCAACGTCTCCTTGGGGGAACGGAAGATCGTATGGCGATCGCTGTATATCCCTAAAGGGATGCCGTATTGCTGAATGGCCTGCTTCATGGCGGAAAAATACCCCTCACGCGTTTCCGTGGGGCGAAAGAGAGCACCCACGACCATGCCGGTGGCATCATCAATGATCCCGTGCAGAGTGAGTTCGGGACCACGGTCTTCTAGCCAGGCGTAAGGGCTGGCATCGATCTCAAAGCATTCCGGCTTGCGGTTTACGGTCACGGGGCTGACGTGCTTTGACGCGTCTTCGTTGTCTGACCTCTTGATCCCTTGGCTAAGCAGAATCCGTCGTATAGACGATACGCTCAAACTCAGCGATTCATGTTCCTCCAGCAATTCGGAAAAGTGGCAGTTGTTGCTGCCGTCATACTTCGTCCGGTATAGCTCAGCAACCATCTTCTTAACATCATCGGAGATGGTGTGTGCAGGTTTGCGGCCTCGGTTTTTATGGGCAAATCCCTCAGCTCCTTCCGTGATATATGTTTTTTTGAGGCGCAAAACCTGGCGTGTGGAAAGCTGCAGTAACTCAGCAGCTTCAGCGACCTTGATATGCCCGGCAACAAGCTTTTCGATAACCAATACTTTTTTCAGTTCCGCTTTTGTCAATGTAATCTTCTCCTGTCCCATAGTGACATTTTCTCTGAACAGTTATGACATGACAATATCACAGAACAACAACATCAGCGAAAGATATGACTGAACAAGGAGTGAATTAGGTTTTACAATGGAATTCAAGGGGACGGAAAGTTTCCGCCATATACTTGAATTCTGAAAAAGGATAAGAAAACGCAAATGAATGACAGCGTGGAATTACCACACATCACCTCCATCCAAGATTTTCAACAGATTCGCATTCTGTTGGTCAATGGTACCGCATTGGAGCAAACCTGGGATCAGTTGGTCCGCCAGTATCACTATCTTGGTTACACCAAAATGTATGGTCCCCGCATCAAATACTTGGCCATGCATCAGGATCAGCCGCTAGCTGCTATCAGTTACAACCGGGCCGCACTGAAAGTCGGCGTGCGGGATCGCTTTATCGGATGGGATGAGACCTTGAAACAACAGCATCTGGATCGGGTGGTGTGCAATAATCGTTTTCTCATCCTGCCGTGGGTTCATGTACCGAATCTTGCTTCGTATGTGTTGTCCCGGACGTTGCGGCGTCTTAGGGAAGATTGGTTCCGTCTGTACGGTACCCGTCTGTTCTGGTCGAAACCTTTGTCGATCGGTCCCGTTACAAGGGAACGTGCTACAAAGCCGCGGGATGGAAACCATTGGGCCAAACCCAAGGGTTTGCCAAGGCCGGACATGCATACACATATCACGGAAATCAAAAGACGGTTTTCGTCAAGGTACTGGATCCGCGGTTCCGAAAAGAGTTGGGCGTCATGCCCGACCCCCGTCCCCTATTCGTCCGCAAAGCGGAAAACAGGGAGGGGACCCGGATGTTGCTTTTCATACCGGACTATGATCCACACATCTTGGAACAATGCGGGATAGATGAGAATGAGAGTTCAATGGTGTCCGACATGCTGGAAAAGTATCTGGAACACTATCGCCCCAGCTATAAACGTTCCGAACAAAAACAGCTCGCGGATACCTTTATCAAAGGGTTGCTCAGCGATCTGGAACGGAAATCCATTGAGCCGGTAGCCCTTCGCTATACGGGTGCTGAAGGTGTGCGTCCGCTGCAAATGTTTTTCAAAAATTCAACTTTTGACGATGAAAAGATGCTAAATATCTATCAGCAGCAATTGGCCGCGCTCATCGGCGAAGAAGACGGGATGCTCAATGTGGATGGCTCCGACTTTCCGAAAAAAGGCTCCCATTCCGTGGGGATCGCTCGTCAGCATTGCGGCATACTGGGTAAAACGGAAAATTGCCAGGCTGGCGTGTTTGTAGGCTACTCCAGCACCAAAGGATATGGGCTGGTCGACCGGCGGCTTTATATACCGGAGTCCTGGTTCTCTGAATCCTATGCCGAATTGCGAAAGCAGTGTGCCGTCCCCGATGACCTGACGTTTCGGACGAAAAATCAGTTGGCTTCGGAGATGTTGCAAGCTGCAGCCGCTTCCGGCACTTTTCCATTCCGGTGGGTCGGTTGCGACTCGGCCTTCGGCTGTGATCGGGCTTTTCTGGAATCCTTACTGGAGGGCTGCTACTATTTCACCGATGTACGTGCCAATGAATTGGTGTTTCCCAGTATGCCAGAGATGACCATTCCTCCTTCCAAGACCAAAGGTCGGAAATACAAGTATCCGAGGCCCTCGTTTCCGCCGGTCAAAGTGGCTGATTACGCGAACGATGAACAGTTGCCGTGGCAACGCATTATTTTGGCTGAAGGGGCCAAGGGCCCCATTGTGGCTGATGTCAAGTGTGTACGATCGGCATATGCTTTTTGTCATGATGGCACATTTGTTTACCCAAATGCTGCGCATTCACTTTAAAAAAACGATAGTATTGACCATGCCGATGGCTAAACAACTGATCGCCGCTTCCCTTTCTCAGGATCGTTCGATCTATCTCCGGGTTCTGAATGAAATCCGGTATCGGCTGAAACGCAATCAAATCGCTTACTTGTCTCACCGAAAGAAAGTAATGAAGATGATCGGTTCAAAAACGTGAATTCTAGAACTTTCGCTGTAGTACTAAGTTACAATCTGCGAAACTCCATTCTGCAAAATACCCCAAAAAGTCTACATTGTATAAACGGGAGAGGTCTGCCCAAAAACGGAAAAACGCAGCATAAAACAGAAAAATAGTTGAAATGTGAGTCCCCGAAGGAAGGAATATCTAAAAAAAACCGATTCGTCGTACAGTCTCCTAGATTATTGAGGATTATCTTTTTTTTGTTTGGTTTCTGTTGTTAAAATGTCTAAACAGTCTTTTGATAACCAAGTAGCCAAAAGCCAACCCAACAAGTAATATAAGAAAACCAATAATACTAAAATTATGAAGCAACATCATGAATCACTTCCTTTATCTTGATAGTGTTAGGATAACATACTAATTATTAAGGTAGCAAATTGGGGCTGTCTAAAAAGCCACCAAATGAATCGGGCGGATAAAAATGAACCGTTTTCCTCCGTCTGACTTTGCATTTAACGGTTCTCCCTCTGAAAGCCACCGACGTATGCCCGCCAATTTCAGGATGTTATGAGTCAGAGATACGATTCCGAATTCCACGTGGACCTTTTCAAGGCTCTGTAGGGAGAATTGCCGGTTTCCTTTGGCTTTTGTGCACTGACCCTTCAGTGGGCAATCGGAGCAGACTTCGCACTCGTAAACCTGGTAGCTTTGGACAAAGCCTGAAGCATTCTTTTTGTTTCTGTAGGAATGAAATGTCAGCTTCCGCCCGTTTGGGCAGATGGACACATCGTTGTGTTCCAGATACATCCAGTTTTTTGCATGTCGGATGTTGTTCTTATAAGCCCGTGTGCTCTCTTCAAATAAGTATGATAAGGAATAAGATAGTTAAAGCGCTGCTCTTTTTCCTCTCCGATCGCATAGAGATAGTTTTCCTCACTTCCCTAGTCGGCATCTGCATCACTGTTTTTGTCATCAGCAAAAGAACCCTTGCGATTTCCTAGATCGCTTGAAGCGTTTCTTTGATCTTCTCTTTCAATTTTTCTTCAAAACGGATGGTGGATTTTTTCCATACGAAAGCGATTGTTATAGGGTTTAAATATGGAAGCAGATTTATGGAAGCAGGTTTCTTTTTGATGCAGGAACTTCCTCTTGTACCTCTAGATTGTATCTCTAGAAGTCCGGTGAAAAAGTCTGCCTAAGGCAGGCGTTTAGCATAGTTTTATCGAATTTATAACGTAACAACGATCGAAAGAGTGATTGAGCATGAAATCCTGTAAGCCATCGGCTATCCAGCCACAGATGTTCCAATTCGTGGATATGGATAAACTTGTGCCGAAAAAGCACATCCTGCGGCAACTGAACGAAGCGTTTGATTTTTCCATTGTCCATGATTGGGTGGTTCCGTTGTATACGAAACGTACCGGCCGACCGGCTGCTGATCCGGAGCAGATGATTCGACCGAGCTACTTTCGTACCTGTTCAATCACTCCGAACGGGAATTGTATCAACTACTGTCCATGCATTCGGGCTACTTGTGGTTTTGCGGACTGGATAGAGACGGATACAACTGACCTAATTCACCTGACTTCTAAAAGTTGAACCAATGTAAGTATATTACACTTTCAACACTTTCAACAATGCTTGATTGAAGGGCTCTATAAATCCCTCCTTAAAAAAAGCCGTTCTACAACTCATGGACAAATATCTCAATATGATATTTTATCCGGTTGCTTCCTGCTTCATCCACCGGCACCGGCCGGAGCCTGTAACCTCCGATGTCCACAGGCGTAACTTCCCGCGGAACTCGCGGTAGGACCATCTTACGCCACGGTCAGGGCGAACTTGAGTAGGTTCTTGGCCGCATTCACGTCCCGATCGTGATGCGTGCCGCACGCCGGACACGTCCACGCCCGGACAGAAAGTGAAAGTTCAGAAAGAACGTGTCCACAATGAGAACATGTCTTCGACGTCGGCTCAAAGCGATTTGCCTTCACAACGCATACACCCTGAAGCTTGGCTTTCGCTTCAAGGAGCGCCCGGAAAGTGCCCCAACCGACATCGGCAATATGACGGGAGAGATGTTTGTTTTTGAGGAGGCCAACGACGTTTAGATCTTCAATCGCAATGATCCTATGCGTCCGGGCAAGTTCAGTTGTGAGCTTGTGGAGGAAGTCTAGCCGGATGTTTCGAATTCGGCGATGAAGTTTGGCAATTTTAAGACGTATCTTTTCATAGTTCTTCGTGCGTTCGATGAGTTTTCCGTTTTTGTCCCGCACACCACATCGGGAGATTTTCCGCTGAAGTT
>PEBX01000095.1 GCA_003050645.1 Candidatus Carbonibacillus altaicus | reverse complement strand
ACCTCCTTTTACACCAATTATTAATATTGTACCGAATCAAAGCAGACGTGGCAAACAAAACGATACGACAAAAATAAAAAAGGAGAAAGCTTTCCCCTCTTGGATCATGATCAAAGGTTAGATCATCATTTTCATTTATATGATTTCATTTATATGATCACATTTAGCAAAGATCCTTACCATCTGGACAATGAACACCTTTAGGCGGTTTATTCGTTGACCCGAGGCCGTCTTTTAAACGAATCAATTCATCGACGCGCTTTTGTGAAAGATACCTTACTCCTCCCAACATCCGGCTATATAGATGAATTTTAGCCAGTTGTTCAAGATTTTCCATGTGAAAATAAGCCGTTAAAAGATCTTCTCCCCACGTTAACGCGCCATGATTTTCTAATAAAAGCGCGGTGTGATCTGCTAAATACGGCTGGATCGCCTCCGGTATTTCTTGAGAAGAAGGTAAACCATAGGGGGCTATCGGTATATCCCCCAGATAGACAACTGCTTCCGGTAAAAAAGCCCGATCGAACGGTACACCGGACACAGCGTGAGCCGTCGCATACGGTGGATGCGCGTGAACCACGGCCTTAACATCAGGACGATCGTTATATATTTTAAGATGCATAGGAAGTTCTGAAGACGGCTTCAGTTCTCCAGAGAGGACATTACCGGATAAATCGACCTTCACCATCATCTCCGGACGCATCATCCCTTTACTTACCTGAGTCGGTGTAACCAAAATCTCATCATCCGACAATCGAACGGATACATTCCCTTCCGTCCCGGCAACAAACATACGATCAAAAAGTAACTTTCCAATACGGCACATTTCTTCTCGCAAACTCATTTCCTTGTTTTCAACAAGCCGTTCTTGCTGATGCATACGCACACCGCTTTCTATTCAAGTAAAATTAAAAGATTTTCTGCAGGTTTTCTCGATATGGAGGATGAACGATGCCTTTTTCGGTAATGATCCCCGCAATTAAATCATGCGGTGTGACATCGAAAGCCGGATTATAAACCTTAACTGTCTTCGGCGCAATCTCAAAGCCATGACATGTGATCACTTCATGTGCGCCCCGTTCTTCAATGACAATGCCCGAGCCATCCTTTATTTGAAGATCAATCGTAGAACGAGGTGCCGCAACGTAAAACGGTATCCCGTGGCTGTGCGCCAGCAGGGCAAGACCATACGTGCCGATTTTATTGGCCGTATCACCGTTTTGTGCGATTCGGTCGGCACCTACGATCACCAAATTCACCCAGCCTTGCTTCAACACAACAGCAGCCATACTATCCGTAATTAACGTCACATCAATACCCGCATCGTTTAACTCCCAAGCCGTGAGCCTTGCCCCCTGTAACAACGGCCTCGTCTCATCTGCAAATACCTTAACATGTATCCCGCGTTCTTTTGCCAGGTATATCGGTGCAACAGCCGTACCGATCCCAGCAGTCGCTAACTTTCCGGTATTACAGTGGGTTAACACACCGTATCCATCTTTAAGAAGACTCAGACCGTGCTCCCCGATCTTAAACGTCGTCTCTCGATCTTCTTGATGGATTTTCAGAGCTTCATCCAAAAGCGCTTTTTTTAACGCGCTCGGCTCCGGCATCATTCTTGCTTCCATCTGTACGCGGTCAACCATGCGATCCAGCGCCCAGAACAAATTGACAGCCGTCGGTCTGGCAGATGCCAGATAATCCCGCTTTGCTTTAAGTTCCGTCATGAATCCATCGAGAGTCGCGTAGTTTTGCCGGTTCATCCCCAGTACCAACCCGTAAGCAGCAGCAACACCGATCAGAGGTGCACCGCGCACACGCAGAGCGCGAATGGCCTCAAAGACATCATGCTCATCTGTTAAATGAATATATTTAACTTCACCGGGTAAAAGCGTTTGATCCAACAAGACGAGTTCATCCGTCTCCCAGCGTATATACGATTCAAGCGCCTGACTCATCTTGCTCTTCCTCCATCTCAGCCGTTTTTAATATTTGGATAAAATCTGCACCGCTGGTTAACGAATGTCGCTCAAAAATAAAATGCTTGGCCGCTCGAAGTAAAATCCGTTCAACTTTCTTCCGCTCCTCATCATCCGGAATGGTCACGATATCCTTCACGTGTGCAAGCCCGATGATGCGACGCGCCAGCTCGAGTCCGCACACCCCTGCACTATCCGCCATCACCCGACGGACATACGCCTCCGCAACCTCTTTGTCACGCGCCAGTGGGTCACGCGCATCTTTTGCCCAGGCCTGAAGGAACTTCTCTATCAATCGATCGGCCACCTGAACGATGGTCTCTTCTAACCAGGCAACATAATCTTTGACTTCCGTGACGTTCTCTTTGGGCGCTACTGACGGCGCATACGCAAAACGTCCCCAGGCAAACATTAAATTCGCGAGTACATTTCCAACGTCGTAACCGATCGGACCATAAAAAGCAAATTCTGGGTCGATGACTTTTGTCGTTTGTTCATCCACAAAAATGGATCCGGTGTGCAGATCACCGTGAATGAGCGCCTGCGCTTCAGTCATAAATTGCCATTTCAGTTGTGCGACTTCACGGCGTAGTGCTTTGTCCTCATAAAACATACGCTCAATCCACGCGCGGTTCGGTTCAAACAGATCATTTCTATGTCGATAATCCGTATAAGGCTCGGTATAAACGAGATCCTCTGTAATCTCGCATAAATCTGGATTAATGAATTTTCCGACCCATCTTTTCTTCTCCTTTGGATCCATCGCTATATCCGTCGTATAAAAAAGCGTCTCTACCAGAAATGTCGTTATATGCTCAGCAAAATGAGGCAGACGACGCCGTGCTAAAAGTGCATCTCGCATGATGGTGAGCGAACCTAAATCTTCGCTCACAAAACAGTGCATCCGATCATCATAGGCCAAGACCTCGGGCACCAGATCGGGGACGCGCTCATTATAAAAAGTGAGCATCTCATATTCTATTCTCACCCGATCACTAGATAGCTTAAATTCATCGGAAATTCTGGCCATTTCCCCGCCTTGTTTAATGATCAAAGATTTCCCGCTCTCTGTGTCACGCACGCGAAACACAAAGTTAATATTACCGTCTCCGATTTCCTTCGCCTCAAGTCGTGCATCGTTGGTGAAAAAGCCCTTCTCTTTTACATAACGCACGGCATCTTCCGCTTTCATCACAAAAAATTGATCAAACATCTCACGTACACCCTCTCACCGTTTAATGATTCTTCTGGTGCCAATATGTGGAAGCCAGAGCCAGAGCGAGAATCGAGCCTTTCACGATATTCATAGAATAATAGGGCACCGACATCATCACCAGACCGTTTTCTAAAACACCGATTAGGACGGCACCGGCAAAAGTTCCAAGGGCATTCGGTTTCCCCTGACCGGCAAAAGAAAAACCGATATACGCGGCGGCAACTGCAGGCATGAGGTAACCGGCGCCGGCATTCACCTGTGCAGACCCAATACGCGCTGCAATCATCAATCCCCCTAAGGCGGCAAAAAAGGCCGACATGATATAGGCAAAAGCCCGGTAGCGATTCACCGGAATGCCCGTGAGCCTTGCTGCTTCAATATTCCCTCCTGTCGCATACAGCAGCCGTCCGTAGCGCGTATGATTTAAAAGAAGATGCACGAGCAAAACAGCTATAAGCATAATGATAATAATAAGCGGAACCTGCCCCATCGATTTAAAAGCAGCCGGTATTTTACCAAAAGTGGGCGTGCCGTCTAAACGAGGCATCCCCTCACTAATCGAGCCGCCCCCCGTATACGTCATGGCCAGTCCTTCTACAATAAACATCGTCGATAACGTCGCAACCAAATCCGGAATGCGAAACCATAAGATTAACAGCATATTAAAGAGCGCTACAGAAAGTGAAAGCAAAAGAGCGAGCGGTAAAGAGACAAAAAGCGGCATGCTATACCAGACAAAAAACGATACAACAAGCGAACTGGCGAGGGTCGCTGTAGAACCGATCGAAAGATCAAGCCCATTCACGGTTAATGCCACCGTCAAACCGATCGCAATCACGGTCACGATGGAAATGCTTCGTAAAATAGAAATCATATTGGACGCCGATAAAAAACCGGGAAGCGCAATACTAAAAAAGATAAACAAAACGATAATCGCCAGTACCACGCCCCATTTGCTTAACCAGGGTATGATGCGTTGTTTCAACGAACTGGACACCTAAACTCCCCCTGTCGCATAGTACAAAAGCTTACTTTCCGTCGTCTCATGAGCGGAGACCTTTTGAACCATCCGTCCATCGAACAATACATATATATCGTCGGCAATGGCTAGGAGCTCGCCAAGTTCACTCGTCATATAAATAACGAGGGCACCTTTGGCCGTCAAACTGCGAATCAGTCGCATAATATCTCTTTTTGCGCCCACATCGACTCCTTTAGTCGGTTCATCAAAAATATAGACTTTTGACGCATGATGCAGTAGCCACTTACCGATAACCACCTTCTGCTGGTTCCCGCCTGAAAGAAAGGCAACGGGCTTTTTTTCATTCGGTGTTTTGATGCCGAGCGCACCGATCATCTTCAAACTTTCCTGACGCAGCTGATCGCTGCGTAACCATCCCCCTTGCCAGAAAGGCCTACTCAAAGTCTTTAACGTTCCGATGGTTAAATTAAAAGCGACGGACTCAGCCAACCACAGCCCTTCTTTCCGTCTTTCTTCGGGGATGAGCACGACGCCATGCTGCAAGGCTTGAACAGGACTTGAAAAACGAACGTTTTGCCCGTTTAACACAATGTTACCCGAAAGAAGCGGCCTCGCTCCTACCAACGCCTGAGCGAGCTCCGTTTTCCCGGCTCCCACCATCCCGGCGATACCGATGACTTGCCCACCGGTTGCTTCAAAACTAATATTCTCAAATCTACCCGCTCGATCTGTGAACGCATGCACGGCAAATGTCATATGTTCTCTCGTAACATTCGCATTTTTTGTGCCGACCTCGTTTTTCGTATCGACCGCCTCACTGCTTCCGAGCATCAACCGAACAAGATCATCTGCCGAAAAGTCGTGCATCAGGCCTGAAGCAACGACCGCTCCGTCGCGCATCACCGTTGCCCTCTCGGCAAGAGTATACAACTCTTGCAGACGGTGCGAGATAAAAATGACCCCTATCCCTTCTGTTTGAACGAGCTCATGAATAAGACGAAACAGCTCTTCCGTTTCTCGATGGCTGAGTGCGGCCGTCGGTTCATCGAATACAATAAAACGTTGTTTTTCAACGAGCGAGCGCGCGATTAAAACAAGCTGTTTTTCGGCTAACGTAAGGTTTTGTACGAGCGCGTCAGGGTCAATCCGCTTTCTCAGTCGATGAAGGATGGCCGTCGCTTGTTGTTTTATATGATTGCGGCGAAAAATGACATTCTTACGACCTTCCCCATGAATCATCCAACCCAGCATAACATTTTCCGCTACTGTTAGATAAGGGATAAGGGCTGCATCGACTTCCTGATAAACCACATCGATACCCAGTGCTCGGGAATGGACGGGGTGCATAATATGCACAACCTGTCCGTCAAACTTAACCTCACCGGTGTATTCCGGATACAGACCGCCAAGCACTTTCATCAACGTAGACTTTCCTGCCCCATTTGCGCCTACCACCGCGTGAACCTCACCGGTTTGAAAACGTATGGAGACGTCTTTTAAAGCATGAACCCCGGGAAACTTAACATTTAGACGCTCGACTTCCAAAAGATGTCTATTTCGTTCCATAATGTTCCCTCAATGTCTTCATCCATGGTTCATCGAAATCATCCGATTGTCCCCATCCCGGAACGACATCCTTTAGATTGAGCATATTCGTATCCTCTTTTAACTGGTTTTGCTTGACCAGTGCCGGCTCTAATTCATAAGTTGAGGGAATTTCGGATCCCGCCAGTTTCATCGCTAAAAGCCGCATATCCATGATACCAATCAATCTGGGGTCAACTGCAGCTGTCGCGATCCAAGGACTTCCCGCTTGCCGCATGAGGTTGATATCCTGGTTGGAGATATCGATTGAAAAGAGCTTAATGTCTTTTCTACCCGTTTCTTCTAAAGCCTTAAACGCGCCTTTGGCCATTTCATCCCAGGACCCCCAAATCGCGTCTACTGTCCCAGGAGGGTACTTCGCTAAAATTGCACTCACCTTGGAAGCAATGTCTCCCTGGACATCCTGGAAATTCGTCGGACCGATGGTCTCCAGCGTCTGAATCTTCCCCTGTTCTTCAAATTGCTTATAAATCTCTTCTCTGCGATCAAGCGGAGGAACCCCACCAAACCATAGTTTTATTACCCGCACGGGCTTGCGGTCCGAAAAATCTTGAACCATGGCCTCCAGCGATAAATTGGCTAACATATGATCATTCTGGAATGTCGTTGTGACCTCGGGTAAAGAGGCTCCGTCTTTATCAATGACCGTATCGAACGCGACTACCTTGATGCCCTTGTCAATGGCCGGTTTGATCATGTCATAGGAATAATCTTTTTTTCCGTGAGAAATAATTAATCCCTGATAATCTTTTTGAATAGCCTGAGCGACCAGTTCCTGAAATTTTGCATCATCATTTTCCGCAATAAACGTATCCACTTTAAAACCGAATGATTCTCCTTCGCTTCTCGCACCATCTAAAAACTGTTTCGTATGATCGTCTGAAGGAAGGTTCCGAATAACTGCAATCTTAATGTTCCCCTGAACACCTTCCGGAACACCGGCAAGTTTTTCACTCGACCCTTGACCACCCTGTTCCGTTTGCGACGTCCCACTTTGTCCTGATTGATTCGAATTGCCCGTCTGACCTCCGCCACAGGCAGTAGCAAACAATGCTAGCGCTACCAAAAGCATCACAACAGATACCCTACTTTTCCACCGCATGTATGGCCCACCTTCCTTTTAGTTGATTCAATATACATAATAAAACGTAAACGGTTGCATTGTCAATAGAGTAAAGAAGGTTTTTTTGTGTTTTTGTTGTTTTATTTGGTTTTGCGCATCTCTTATTTCTAAACTATGTATAAATTGTGTTAAACTATAAGAAATGCGCGTTGTCTGTTATCGTACGCCTTACCCATCCAGCCCTTGAGTTTAACAGAATATAACGGAAAGGAAGACATCCATGTTAGCCGCTGAACGCCGTCACCGTATTATGGAAAGACTCATCGCTCAGGGCAATGTCATCGTCTCAGAACTTAGCAAGCAATTTAAAGTCACGGAAGAAACCATCCGCCGTGACTTAGAAAAACTTGAAAAAGAAGGGCTTTTAATTCGTACCCATGGTGGAGCCTATCTGAATCAATATACCGCTAAAGAATATCCCGTCGGACTACGGGAAATCGCATACGTAGAAGAAAAAAAGCTCATCGCATCCCGTAGCGTTGAGCTCATTCAAACCGGTGATTCAATTATGCTCGATGCCAGTACGACCTCTCTGTTCATCGCACGCTACTTAAAGCAACTGCAAAAGCATGTTACTGTCATCACGAATTCCTTAAAAATCGAAGTGGAACTCGCGGAAACAGAACACATTAAATTAATCGGCACAGGTGGCACACTTCGTTCATCGTCCATGTCACACGTTGGTTATACGACAACAGAAATCCTTACCAAGTATTTTGCCGATAAAGCCTTTGTCTCATGTACTGCCGTTAATTTAAATAGAGGATTAATGGATTCAAACGAATTTGAAGCGGAAGTAAGAAAAACGATGCTCCAGCAAGCCGAACAAAAAATTCTCGTTGCAGATCATACAAAGTTTGGAAAAAATGCCTTCCATATGATTGCTGATCTTAATGCTATAGACATGATCATCGTGGATAAACCGCTCAGTCAAGAGTGGCAAGACGCTCTATCGACCTTCAATATCGTGCTCAAACACGAGTAATTCGTAATCTTTCATTCAGCTGGAGAACAGCTGGAGAATCGCTGTAACATCTTGCGCATGGTCATCCTTTTATCCTCTTTTGTCGAATTATGTTGTTCCGCTGAAACTATTCCATCTTTCAACTTCAAGTTGGTTAAGACTTTGTAA
>PEBX01000094.1 GCA_003050645.1 Candidatus Carbonibacillus altaicus | reverse complement strand
TCCTGCATGAACTTCCGTCCTGACTCGACAATACGGCGGCTGGAAGCCTCGCTCGTCTGAATCGCCGACATTAAATCATCAAATGCTTTTTGCAGTGTCTGAATAGCAATAGCCGGTTCTTCCAGCATCTTTGTAATCGTCTCAGTGTTCGTCTTAAGTGTTGCGGCATTGGACAATATCATCTGTTCTGTGGCCTCGTTAACACCTTTCACCGCCTGCGCGACTTTTTTCTGATGGGCGAGCGCCATCTGAATCGCCGCGGAGACAGTGACGACATTTTGCGTCATCGTGATCGCATTCATCACCGCTTCTTTTAATTGATCGTTATTTTCTCGGAGGAGATCGGTCGAGGCGATCGCCTGCAGTAAGATGTTGACCATCTGCATCATGTTGCGCACGCGTACCGTGACTTTGGCCATCGCTTTTTCGATGTGCATCTTCCGCACTTCGTCTGTCGTTTGCCGGTACAGTTCGTCGAGCCGCTCTAACAAATGTCTGCCGAGCGCGATACGCGCCTCTAACGCCTCGACCTGCTGGAACGCTTCGGCACGAATTTGCTTCAGCTGGATGCTGTCTTCCTCGAGGCGATCCCGCCCGTAGCGGAGCCCGTCGATCGTCCGCTGAATTTGCGTCTCGACCGATTCATAGGTACGAATATAGCGGACGAGCGGGTTGTTGCCCATCATTTTGTACAGGAACTGACTGAGCCCGCCGCGCTGAAAGAAACGATTCGGTTGAATTTCATCGACGACGCTTCGGAGTTTCAAAAGTCCCTGCGACACATCGTCGTGTTTGCTCGTCATGAGTTCCCGGACCGGACGGCGCAAAAGTTCTAACGTCATCCCTGACTTCTCCTGTGTCACTTCACCCAGATGGCTGATCCGTTCCACGACGCTTTCCAACTCGTAACCGGAGCCCTCTTGAAACTGTGTCACAATGGCCGTCGCTTCGGCCTCGATTTTTTCTTCCACTTCCGGTTTAAGAGGCTGTGTCAACTTCATCGCCTTGATATCCTCAGCAACCGAAGAAAGCGAATCATTTTGTTTTTGGGGCATGACTTCACCATTCGATCTTGCATCCATCAACACCGTTCTCCTCCTTTTACGGTAAAAAGTTTAATAGTTTTTCCATCGTCTCATACGTCGGAAGCGTCGCCACATCATCGAAAGTCGCTGGAAGTTCCAACCCTTTGTTCCGATAATATGTCAAAAAATAGTCGCCGTTCTGATACTGGTTACGAAAACCGTATTCATTTAATTTTTTTTGCAAAAACGCATCTTCTAAAAGTGCCGTCAGCAGCCGGTTACCACCATCACTCAAACTGATCAGGACATGATTGGACCAAATCGTGGGAGACGGATAAAGTAAATATAGCTCATCACCTCCCCTACGACTTCCGTATCTGGAAAGTGTCTCAACCATCTGTGCTTCATAAGCCCAGACAAGCGGGGTATCGCCTCGTCCTTTGTTTAAATAATCTTCCCAGGGGAGTGAACTCGTTTTGCTTTGAAAACCTTGCGCCTGAAAAAGGAGTTTAAGTTTTTCCGCGAGAGCGGGGGCATCCATCGATGTGACAACGGACTTCCCCGATAAAATATTGGCACTCATCGCCAGAAACAAAAGGCCCGAATTCGATCGTTTTGGATCGGTCGTCTTCACCACAATCGTTTTACGTACGGCATACGCGTCATTTGCAGCAAGATCGCTCCAGGTGCGCCCGTCCACCGTTAACATTAAAAGCTTTTCCAGACGTAGCACATCCATCTGATCCTGCGGTGACGATTGCACGAGATCGTTTGCCTTAAGGATCGGTACGAGACTCTTCCACGTCCCAATGATCATCGGCGAATAAGCGATCGTCGCATTTTTTTTGACTTTTGTCCCAAACCGATTCTCGATAGCCGTGACCGGAATTTCCGACGAAGGCCAGAGGATGTCGATCGGTTCTTCGGGATTTAAAGAAGCCATCTCCATACTGCCCATCTTCTTGAGATCGAGGGTGATGCGGTAAGTTTTTTTAAGATGTGCCTGGACATCCGGATCGGCTAAAAAATCAGCTTTCTCACTTCCGTAATAACCTCTTACGGTCACCTGTTCGAGGCGGGTGAGACCGGACGGATCGATCGTTTGACGGATCAACAAAATGACACCGATGATGATCGCCAAACCGAGGATAAGTGCAACGATACGTTTCAACGAGCTTCCCCCTTTAGATCGATACCCTTCGTCTATCGACTGAACAAAATATAACTTAAAATGAGGCCGCACGTCCACCATACTCTATCGTCAAACGAAGCATCGACCGGACACTCATTTAAAACGCGGTTCCCTGCGACGTGCATATTTTTCGCGTACAAATGTTATTTTACGCTCAAGGGCCATGCGATCTTCATCTTCGATGAGCTGGTAAATACCGTCGACTTCCCGAGCCAGCTCCTCCAGACTCTCCCTTAAAAGCGCTTCATTCGCCCGCCGCGTTTCTTCTGAAAGGCGGCGATACGGTTCTAAAAGCCCCGGCAGGTCCTCGACAATCAAGCGACGGATCGTATAACGCGCTTCCGTCTGTCCCATCGCTTCCGTCTCGGGAAAAATCTTCTCCAATCGTTCGATCAGTTTGAGCAGCACATCGCGAAAAGGCAAAAAAATGGCCGTCGATGAGGCCTCTTGTTTCAGAGCGGCAAGAGACGCCTGAATCTGCTGCGTTTTTGCTTCCTCCAAATAAAGTTCGATTTCGGGCTCCGGCGGAAAAAGTGCTCGTCCTAAAAAAAAGGCACCGGTGCCAAGTAAGATCGGTAAAAGCCAGGTTACCCACACGGGAAGGGCCGGAGCGAGGATAATCGCAAGCGCGAGACCTACGACAATGCCCCCCAACGTGACAAGCCCTGACCATGTTCTGAGCCACACCATCGATCGATCACCTAGTTTCACGTCGTCTTTTGTCGTCTTTTATCGTCTTTTGCCTTCTTTATCTTCATTACCTTTTTTACCTTCTTTTACCTTCTCTTGTCCATCATAGAATGATGTTTTCTATCGTACAATGACTGCCGCCAGTAAAATGACTTTCACCCAATTCACATATATAACCATATGAAGCGACAGCGTATCTGTGATCGACACGTTATCGCAGCTATGCAAATTAAGCCTATTGTCGCAGCAAGCGGCCGTAAACGTAGTGGCCTTTTTAATTATAGCCGCGGACTTCTTTAAAAATCTGCTGCAGAGGCTCCTTTTTCCCGTCAAACATTTTTCCGCCGCTGATATCGGCAATGTCTTCAAGTTCTTGGGAGCTTGCTTCCCCGTATAAGATCGTATAGATCGGTACCTTCCGGTTGGTGCGCTGCACAAAATCGGCATATTGCTTTTTGAAATCTTTCATCGAAATCCCGCTGTTATGTTCGCCGTCCGTTAAGAGAACGATTGAAGGATAATATTCGGAAGATACGTCAAGCGACTTTAACGCTTCCGCGAGGGCACTGTAAATAGCTGTTTTACCGCCGGTCGTAAGCTCATTTTCGACAAACGTGCGTATGGTCGTAAGATCACCTTCCCCTTGAATATCGACGGTAAAGGGCGGATAGACGGTATGATTAAAGCGAATGAATGTAACCTTATCTTTTTGTGTAAAGCGAGCAATTTGCCCGGAAAAAGTGAGATCATCCCCAAGTAAATTCTTAATGCTTTGCTTCACTTCATCGATCCGCTGACCTTGCATCGATCCGCTCACATCGATCACGAAGACGATATCGGACGGTTTGCGGACGACCTCCGTATAAAGATGGATGGCTTCTTTCAATACCTTCCCTTCGGCTGGCATAGCATACGTGTTAAATTGCCTGGCCATATCAATCCCGCCCGGCTTTTCATCACCGTTTAAAGTCAGACGAAACGGACGGCGAAACGTTTTTTCCATAGCCTGTTTTTGAAATGATTCACTCAGCATCACAGAGACGATTTTGTCGTAGGCTTCTTTTTTTGCTTCATTGATGAGATAAAAAGGGTAATCTGCTATAAACACACCGTCTTTCGGATAAAGGAGAACGAGGTCGGCTCCTTTCTGATTCAACGCGGCAAGCACATTTTCATAATTGATGATTGCCTGCCCGTGCTCCTTAAAAAAAATGTCCGCCAGCCAACCGCTTGAGCCCGACGTTTTTTGAATGCCGTGCATAAAAAAATTTTGCATGCTCCGGATCATCTGAGCATTCCCTAAATCTTGAGCCGTGAGCGGATCGGCCGTGTTTAAATAACTTTGCATCATGGACAGCACGCCGAGCGCCCCGGAATTAGAGCTTTGCATATGCGTGATATACAGTTTGAGTCGTTCCGCCGTGGCCGCCTCGCGTACGTCATTCCACGAAAGATCGGCGCGCGCCGATCCATCCGCAGTGAGCCAGCCTAAAGATTCGGCTACAGATCTTTGTACGGCAGGAATGACCGGTGACATAAAAATGCGTTCATACGTCGTCGGGGCGTGCGGAATTTGATCGCGGAAAGCCTCCAGATAAAAACCGTTAGGGATCCACAGGCCATCAAAATCATGACCGTCGAGTGCAATCGTCTCCACGGCAGCGAGCGATCCACTCTCTACAAGTTCGATGTTCACCCCGGACTGCCGACTGAGCCAATCTAAAAGCCCCGTATCTTTAAGATCTTTGAGTTCCGAACCGCCGATAATGCGAAAGGACGTCTTCGGTTCTGTATCACAAGCAGCAGTCCCTATCATGAACGTCGCAAAGATCGGGATGAGGAGCAAAATGTTCCGTATTTTCGGCGTATGCAGCGATCGTTTAAAGGTGTGCCATAATAACCGGATATGAAATGAGCGCAAAACCAATACACCCTTTCTCTTTAGCCATCGTAACGCCCGTTTTCTAGATTCAGTTTTTTCAAAATATGACTGCTCTCTATATGTATGCCTTCTTACTATAAACATACCACATAAATCGACAGAGCAAAAAGAGTCGACACGAAATTTACAATATGTTAACACTTTCTTAACATAGCATTAACATTTTTACTTTATCTTTTTTGCACGTTCAAAAGATAAAGATACGAAACACCATAAGCATCACGATACCGATCAATAAAAAAGAAAGGCGTTCTATGAAATATTTAAATCGTTTGGGCACGCAAAAATAACACATAACAATAACAAACCAACCGTCGCATGGCTCAGAAATTGATAAAAGCCAGGGTGTTTAAACCCTGGCTATCTCACGACTCAGCCGCCGTAGTAAAAACCGGTTTCTTTGAGCGTCATCGGCTCACCTTCGCGATGCACGCCAGCGCTTACCACTTCACCGATGTAAATATAATGATCACCGCGTTCGATCGTATCCACGACTTTGCATTCAAAGTAGCTCAGCGCATCCTTAAAAATCGGCGTACCTGTCTCCCCACGGGTAAACGTATAGCCGCCGAGCTTGTCATCTTCGACTGTGACCGGACGGAAAAAAGCCGTCGCCATCTCTTTGGATCCGCTCGCTAAAATATTGACGCTAAACACCCCGCTTTCTGCTATTTGCTGCTGCGAGTGCGTCCCTGCTTTGGCAGCAAGCGCAACGAGCGGTGGGTCGAACGATGTTTGCGTGAGCCAGTTGCCGGCAAAAGCATTCACCCCATCCCCTTCTTGATCCTTTGTACCGATGAGGTATAAGCCGTACGTAATACCGCGTAGCGCTGTTTTTTTCGCCTGTGGGTCGAGTGTCATAGCGTAATCCTCCTCGTTTTTTTGTTTTTCAGCGTGACAATCTTATTTTACAATCTTTGGGTGTCTTCTGCCAGCGCTTGCATGAGCGTTTTGCGAAAAGCAACGAACGCTTCTGTCAGGCGCACATCCTTCTTCCTCGGACGGGCAAAGGGAACGGGGAGATCGAGCACGATACGGGCAGGGCGGGCGGAGAGGACGAGGACCCGATCACCGAGAAAAAGCGCTTCTTCGATGTCATGTGTGACCATGAGGACCGTTCGTTTTTCTTTCAGCCATATCGTCTCCAGCCAAGCCTGCAGATCCTCACGGGTCAGTGCATCCAGCCGCCCGAACGGCTCATCCAGAAGAAGGAGCGCTGTTCCCTGAATATAAGCGCGGGCAAGTGCCACGCGCTGCTTCTGACCGCCGGATAGCGTCTTAGGATATCGGTCCCCGAGATGGATGAGGTCAAACGTCTTTAAAATGCGTTCCGCCTGCTCTTCCGCCGCCCGCTTTCCGACGCCTTGAATACGAAGTGGCATGGCCACGTGCCGCTTCACGCTTTGCCAGGGGAAAAGGAGATCGTCCTGCATCATGTAGGCGACCTTGCCTGCGCGAGCGGTTTGCCGCTCCCCCTGCATCCAGACCGAGCCTTCATCCGGAGGGAGGAGGCCGGCGATGATGTTCAAAAGGGTACTTTTACCCGAACCGCTGGGGCCGATCACCGTCACAAATTCCCCTTCATTCACGGTAAAATGTATGGAAGAAAGCACCAGATGAATGTCTCCATCTTTCGCATCACGAAAAGACTTTTTGACAGCCCGCACCTCTAAAAAAGGATGGGCTTCAAAAGAAGGTGCTTCAAAAGAAGGTGCTTCAAAAGAAGGCGCTTTAAAAGAAGGTGTCCCAAACGGGTATGCTTTCGACGTCACTTGTCCCTCCTTCGCATGTTGCTCCGATTTCCTGGCTCAAGTCGGGCAGTCCGTTCACGATCGCGCCTCTCACACCTTCACCCTATACGCCCTCCCTCTCGGCAGGTTACCCGGATCAGTTTGAAAAACGCGTCGTGGTGTCGACCATAGACTGTTCCTTACCAGCAGAATGCGCCATAAATCGTCTACTTTTGCGGCAAAATGTCATTGGTAAAAGCCTTCTTGACGTCGATCGGCTGATCAATGAGGCCGGCCTCATGCATCCAGTTCGAAAAACCTGACCATACCGATTCTTTTTGATACCCCCAGTACGGCCGTCCCTCCTCTCGCGCAGCACGGTCCTCATCCGCCAAATACGCTTGCGAGCGCACGACAAGCGTTTCGTTTAACTCCGGCGCATACTCCAGAAGCACTTTGGCAGAAGTCTCCGGGCTCGCATACCCTTCTTCATACCCCCGGGCAAGCGCCCGCATGAATTTCTTTAACACTTCCGGTGACGCCTCAATCAATTTTTCATTCGTTATGACCAGCGGTGTGTAATAATCAAAGACAGGATTTAAGTCTTTTAGAAAGATCGTATTGAGCTCGATACCGCGCCTTTCGGCTTCAATCCCATCCCAGCCGTAGAAGATCCATTCAAAATCGACATCACGCCCGATCGTAGCAAAAAAGTCGGACTGGCCCAGCGTGATGATTTGTACACTATTGTCTGGTAGTCCGTATTGTTTGAGAAGCGCTTTAAGTACCGCCTCTTCCGTGGGAGAGCCCCAACTGCCGTAAGTCTTTCCTGCAAAATCCTCCACCGTCTTGATGCCCGATGAGGCGAGCGCAGCAAAAGCTGACGTATTGTGATAAAGCGGAGCCGCGATAGATACGACGGGAAGGCCGCTCGCGCGCGCGAAGGTCACCTCTTCCTGAAAGCTAAAACCGATATCCGCCCGTCCGGCTGCAACTGCCTGCGGCACCCCCGACTCCCCCGGCTGAACGATATCGACAGATAATCCTTCCGCCGCGAAATAGCCCCGTTTTAAAGCAACATAAAGCCCGGTGTGATTCGTATTGGGATACCAGTCCAGCATCACCGTAAGTTTTGTCTCTTTCTCTTTTGAACGCGATGCACGGGCGTCATCCGCCGTACTCGCTCCCCCCGGCAGGTTCTTTTCTCCGCATCCGCTTAAAAGCAAAAAGAGGCCCAGCACGACAAGTAGCATGTTCAGACCTGCTGTCTTTTCAATTTTTCGCTTCAAAACGACCACCTCCAATTTTTCAGTTTCTCATGCAGCCTTCATACTTTCGTGTAGCTTTCATATTCTCATGCAGCCTTCATACATTCGTGTAGCTTTCATGTTCCCGTGTCGCTTTCATACTTTCATATTTAACTTCCCTCCGAAAGAAGTCTCCCACTTCTAAACGAAGTGAAAGTGGGAGATGAATTTCGGTTTAGGCGTAGCCTAAATACCATCAATGTGATAAGATGAAACCAAACAAGTGTTCGTATGAA
>PEBX01000093.1 GCA_003050645.1 Candidatus Carbonibacillus altaicus | reverse complement strand
GATGGATTTCTATGGTTGATTGATCAAAAGATAGTGGAAAAATAAGATTTCCATTGATTGAGCTTTTATTACCATCCATATCTTTGTTGATAAACATTGAGCAGCCACCGGCAAGTATTAGGAGAGGGAGCATCATGAATAGTACTTTTCTTTTAGTTACTATCATCTATCATCCTTTCTGTTTTTCTGTAATAACTCAACTTTCGCAGAGCGTAAATTAGGTAAAACCTAGTTCTGGGCTTCATTTTAGGTCCCAAAATATATATCTTGACAGAAAAGCACCTTTCCAATTTGGTAAAATGGAAGTACCAAACTCACCATCACTCCAAACAGAAAGGTGCATAGCTAAATGTTACTACACAACTCTCCGTCTGAACAGTATCAGCATAAAATATCCATCGTTTTTTCCAGTCTTGGAATTGGCACTCTTCTACACAAAGCCGGTATCCGTAAAGCCTTTGGCGTATCGAGTCTTGCCGTTTTTAAAATTATCTTTCTACTCGTCTTCCAAGACCGCAATCTATTTCGCTTACTAGAAAGTAAACGAGGGGAATCGCTCCCCGGAAAAGATGTAGTGTATCGATTTCTCAATGAAACTCGTTTTAACTGGAGACGCTTCTTTCAATCCTTAAGTCTTAAGATCGTCTCTGGGTTTGAAAAACTCATCTCCTCCTATCGTATCCGCGTTTTTATTATCGATGATTCCATTTTGAATCGGAAGCGGAGTAAAAAGGTGGAACTGTTAGCGAAAGTCTTTGATCATATTTCCGGTCATTTCGTACGAGGGTATAACCTACTTACGTTGGGTTGGTCTGATGGTTATAGTTTTGCTCCGATCGATTTTACCTTGATGAGTTCTGCAAAAAAAGCTAACCGCCTTCATGAAATGCGAGAGGACCTAGATAAACGCTCTGTCGGCTATAAACGACGGAAAGAAGCCCTCTTGCACAAACCCGATGCGGCTTTACAAATGGTTGAACGTGCCATCAAAGCTGGATTTACGGCAGACTACGTACTCATGGATAGTTGGTTTACACATGAACCTCTTCTTAAAGCGATCATGGACAAAGTTCTTCACGTCATTGGAATGGTCAAAGAGCTTAAACAGCGATATATATTTGATGGGAAGAGACTTAGCTTGCATGACCTTTTTGCGAAGATCCCAAAAAAGCCGAAGGCAGACATTCAAGGTTCCGTCATGGTCCAAACGCCCCGTGGTTTATCTCTTAAAATCGTCTTCGTACAGAATCGAAACAATCGGAGAGAATGGCTCGCGATCTTAACAACGGATCTATCCCTAGAGGATGCTGAAATCGTAAGGATTTACGGCATGCGGTGGAGCATAGAGACGTTCTTTAAAATGGCAAAATCGCATTTGAAATTAGGTTCTGAATTCCAGGGACGCTCTTTTGACATGATGATTAGCCATACCACCATTGTCTTTTCCCGATATCTCATCCTCGAATGGGAACGAAGGCAAAACACAGATGACAGATCATTAGGAGGAATGTTCTATACTTTTTGCTGATGAAGTAGACGAAATAGACTTAAAAACTGCATTATTTCAGTTAATGGTTTTTGTTCAAGAGTTGCTCAAGAATCAATCGAAGAAAAATGCTGCTCTCAATAGTCAATTACAGAAATGGATCAGTGAATTGCCCAGTTATACAAAGGGGTTATTCTCAATTCCAGGGTGCGAAAGTTGAGTTATTTAGATATCTCCTCTTTAAAAGACAAATAATTCGTATATGGATTACTTTTAATAGCCGTGAGGCCTTTGTATAATCCTTGAGTGACATTGAATGTGATTGTCTTTGTTGTTAATTGCCCTCCATCTGGCTACCCCCTTTAGGCAATTAGGATAGCACACAAAATCTGTGGACGCCCTCGGTGTTGCCGTTCGGCGCCCGCCAGGTGTGATCGGCAAGGATTTCGTTCTTCCTGCGCTTAAGCGTTCGGCCCCACGGCACGAGCACCGCGTCGCTTGCTTCCTCTGCCTCAAAGAGGATCCGGTCCAAAATCGCCATGGCTTCCTCCAGGGAGGCGGCCCGGTAGAGGTGTTGAAGCTACTCTTTTGATCCTTCCAATACTGCTTTGAATTCGATGGAGCCAGGAATAGATTTTGTTCGTTTCACAAGTCTCTCCTCCTTTGACAGAAAGATACAACATAGTTTTAGCGTTTGTCCAGTCTGAGTGGCGCATGACCTTGGAGCGCTGTGACGACATGCTCATGTAAAAGCGGTTTATTTAACCAAATCTTAACGCTCAATATGATATGCTTTGAGAAACATCGTGTGGATGAGGTGATCCATGTCATGCGCCTTCTTCTCGTGGAGGATGAAGCGGACTTTGCGCAGGCGCTTGCGCGGAGGCTTTACCGAGAAGGATTTGCCGTCGACATCGCCTACGACGGCGAAGCGGCTTTAGAGCTCGCGGATGTTCATCGCTATGACTTGATGCTTCTCGATCTGAACCTTCCCAAGGCTGATGGATTTCACGTCTGCCGGGTGCTCAAGGCAGAGTGGCCGGAGCTTTATATCATCATGCTGACCGCGCGCGACGGGCTCCAGGACAAGATCACCGGGCTGGAAGAAGGCGCAGATGACTACATCGTCAAGCCCTTTCATTTCGCCGAACTTCTCGCCCGCATTCACGCCGTTCTCCGGCGCGATCCGCGCGCTCGCAGGCCGGTTTTGACAGTCGGAACGCTGCGCCTCGATCCTTTGCGGCGCCTCGCCTGGCGGGGAGATGAGCGGCTGTCGTTGACGAAAAAAGAATTCGCCATCTTAGAATACCTCATGCGGCGTCCCGGCGAAGTCGTCACGCAGGAAGATCTTTTGGAACACGTCTGGGATGCATCGGCAAATCCGTTCACTGCCAGCGTTCGCGTACACATCCATGCGCTTCGGCGAAAGCTCGGCGACAGCGCCGATGCGCCGCGGTACATCGAAACTGTCCACGAAGGGTATCGGTTGCGCACGAGCGAATCCGAATTGAGGAGGTGAAGATGCATGCGCCCCGATTTTTGGAAGCGCCGCCTGACTCTGCGCAGTCGCCTCACCCTGTGGACTGCGGCTTTACTGCTTGTGATCGGAACGGCAGAGTGGCTCTTCATCGACGCCTTGGCATCTTCGCACCTTTCACAATCGCTCCTTGAACCGCTCCGGATGGTGGAGATTTCTTTAAGCACTGATCCCTTCATCTCCGGTGAATCCCTTCCTGAACCACCGTCTTTTGATCGGGCACCGACTGCGCCAGGTCCGCTTCCGCTGGCAAGAGGAAGCGAAAAGATCGCCCACACCGTTCCGGAGACCAAAAGATCCGTAGCCGTTGAAAAACTTCTGCTTCCGCCGTTGACCGAAAAGGGGAACAACGAACAATCGCTTCTTGCCATGCTGAACGCCGCCGTTATGAAGGAATATCGCTGGATCTCGTTATTGTCCGTGGCCCTGGCGACGTTCTTCGGCGCGGTCGGCGCGTACGTCTTAAGCGCTCGGGCGCTAGATCCGGTACGAAAGTTGTCCGAGGCGGTCCGCAAAATGCATGTCGGTACGCTGGACGAGCGCCTGCCGGTCGAAGGGCCTCCGGACGAAGTGCGGGTGCTGGCCGAGTCGTTCAACGATCTTTTGGCGCACCTGGAGCGGTCGTTTCGGCAACAAGGCGATTTCGTCGCCGCCGCGGCCCACGAGCTTCGCACACCGCTCACCACGCTCCGCACGCTGTTGGATAACCTAGCGACAGAATTAAAAAGGGATCAAAACGGGAACGAAGCGACATGGAAGGGGTTGGATCGGGCGGTCGAGCGTCTCCAGGAGACGATCGAGGGCCTATTGGTTCTGGCGCGAGGGGAAGGCAATTTGGAACGGGAGGCGGTGAGTCTTGCGGCCGTCCTTTTTGACGTCGTCGAGGAATTATCGCCGCTTGCTGAAGCACATGGCGTCTCGCTGACCATCGACATCGACGATGCCGCGGAAACCGAAGCTTTTGTCGTCGGTGATCGGCGGCTCATTGAACGGGCGGTCGCCAACCTCATCGACAATGCCGTGCGGTATAATCGCCCCGATGGCCGCGTCTGGATCCGCCTCTTGTCCGACAGCGGGACGTTTTGGACGATTCGTGTCGAGGATACCGGCTTAGGGATTCCAAAAGAAGCGCAGGAGCGCATTTTTGAGCGTTTTTATCGCCTCGACGATTCACGAAGTCGAAAGAGCGGCGGCGTCGGACTGGGTCTCGCCATCGTCCGCCATGTCGCCGAACTGCACGGGGGAACCGTCGAGGTGGAAAGTACTCCGGGGAAAGGAAGTGTTTTTACCCTCCGCTTTCCGCTCGAAGAGGACCGTACCGTACGCCCATGAAACCCAAAACTTAACTGAAACCTAACCCAAAACTTAACGAGGGCTTAACGCCCTCCGTTGTATGATGGAAACGGCGGAAAGGAGAGAGAAAAATATCGTAAGGAGGTCTGAACGATCATGAAGGTACAGCGAAAAGCATGGCTTTGGGCTGGAGCGTTCGCGGTCTTTCTCTTTGGGCTCTCCGTTTTCGTGCTCAGCTTGGGTTACGCCGAGGATGTCAGCCATGCCGCAAATGATGAAGGAAAAACTTCGTCAGTGAAGGGTCCGTCCCTCGGGATGTCAAACGCAAGCATAGATTCGTCGAAAATGAAGGACGTGAGCGCCCAGGAAAACGGGCCGGTGACGGTAACGACGAAAGACAAGAAAACGCCAGAAAAACGCGCACTTGAGGATGGTCAAAACACATCCGACCGCGTCACGGTCGGCGATCAACGTGTCAACGTTGTCGCGCCGGGGGAATTGGGGACAGGACAGACCCTCACGTTCCCGTTTGACGAAGGGCAGACGAAGCATCTTCAAGACATCGGCATTGAGGCAACCTACGCCATCAATTCAACCATTCCGGGCCAGACGTTAGCGGTGTCCGAAACGTCGTGGTACCTTACGCGCGGGGAAAAAGCGACCGTTTCCCTTTCTTGGATTCCGCGGGATGCGAAGCTGTACGTCGGGTTGATCGATTCTGAAGGCAACTTCTATTTCGTACCGTTTACCGGCGGGGCCGATCAAGTGACGTTTACGATTCAGGTCGCCGACCGGTATACGATTGCAATCTACAATACCGATACGCATGAAGTGACGGTCCAAGGGTACGTTTCTCTTTAATGGCGCCGATCTCCTCTCCTTTCCGCTATTAATTTGCAAAGGAATACACTAAATTAGTTGATATGGGAACGTGAAGTATCAGGACGTGAACACTTTCGTTCTCCAAAGAAGTATTGCGAAAGGAAAAAACCATTTGAATACGTGCCATGGCTGTCTAAGCATTCAAGTGTTGCAGGCATTCTACCCCGAAAATTTAAAGTAGCTTAGAAGCACAAAAAAGCCTTACCCCAACAAACCATTCATAACTGGGAAATGGTGGAAAATGATTATGCGGTTTGGTTGCTCACTTCAATCGTTACGGTATAACCCAAAGATTGCAATTTCCGTAGGGCCTGCTTGGCAACGTGCTCACGCCGATGTTCTTCGTAGTATTGAGGACCGAGTTCGTTGTAGGTTTGTTTTTTTTTCAGGAGATGGTAGACGATGACCAAAATCCGATGGGCCACCGCCACAGCCGCCCGATTCGCTCCTCGTCTGGCGGCAATGCGATGATATAGACTGGATAGATAGGTGTTTTTCGTTCGGGCTGCTGCCCGGGCCGCCTCGATGAGAGCGCTCCGCAGTTTCGGATTCCCTTTGGTCGTTCGCCCGGATTTTCGTTTCCCGGCACTTTCGTTGTTCCCTGGAGCCAACCCCGCCCACGAACACAAATGAGCGGCGGACGGAAAGCGGCTCATATCGATGCCCGTTTCGGCGACAATTTGTTCCGCCGTCCGCCGGGCCACCCCGGGAATGGTGTCCAATCGCTCCAGGTCTTCTTCAAAAGGGAGCATCCGCCTCTTGATCTCCTCGTCCAACTGTTGAATCAGCGCGTCCAGTTCATCGATGTGCCGCAGTTGGGTTCGGAGCATCAACCGTTGGTGCGGGCCGATCAACCCTTTGAGCGCACGCTGGAGATCCGCTTTCTTGTTCTTCAGGCGCCGAAGAGCCAACTCTGACAAGGCTTCCGGATCTTCGTTACCGGAAATCAACGCTTCGATCATCGCCCGCGCCGATTTGCCCAAGATATCGCTGGCAACCGACGACAATTTGATGTTGGCGCCTTCCAGCACTTTCTGAATCCGGTTGACTTCTCGTGCCCGCTCCTCGATCAGACTGCGGCGGTATCGGATCAACTCGCGAAGCTCCCGCTGGTCGCGGGGCGGAATGAAGCTGCCCTGGAGCAATCCATGCCGGAGCAACGAAGCGATCCACTCGGCATCTTTCACATCGGTTTTACGTCCGGGGACGTGCTTGATATGCTGGGCGTTGACGACCAAGGTTTGAATCTGTTCCGTCTCCAACAAGTTGTAGACGGGTTTCCAGTAGGAACCGGTGCTCTCCATGGCGGCGTGGGTACAACCTTTGCTTTTGATCCAGCCCACCATCCTGAGCAGATCGTCGGTCATCGTCGAGAAGGTGCGGATTTCTTTGTCATCCGGCGTGAGGATGCAGGCCACGACGGTCTTTTTGTGGACATCCAGTCCACAGACATGGCTGTAGACAACATTCATGGCGTTTAAACTCCTTGCGGCTTGAAAGATTGAGGGCTGGTGCAACGACCACACATGGATCATTCTACCCCGCGTGCTTCCCAAAGGAGCGACAATCTGTGGTGCACCTGGTCGCTTAGGTCAGTCTAATAGTCGGGCTCGCAGCACCAAGAAACAACGACCTCCCTCCACCAGCCGCAAGAATATTATACTGTGGGGAGACCGTCATTTTCATCATCTGATGGTGCCGCGTCAGCGGCATGGAGGTCTAAGAGACGTTGACCTTCTCCCCGGAATAATTTCCGGGGATTTTCTCACTTCCGACACTGTGGAACCAGATGTCGTTGCGGTTCGCTTTTGTGCAGTGCCGTACCGCGAACACACCCGGCTGGTGTCCTTCGGGCCCGCTCATTCGACGCGGATACCGACGCGAGGCGCACCTTATAGGCGATAAACGGCAGAAAGCGGTAGTAGAAGGACCAGGAATGAAGCGATCGGCCGAAGTCACGCTTCCGGGTTTCCACTGGCGATGGGCATGATACTGGCGTCGGACGAAGGCCGCTTGATCGTCGGGAAAAAGAACGTTTCCCTACCTGCGTTATGACTGCTAAGTAGCGAAGTTCTGTATCGATCCCTGCCGCTTTGCCCTATGCCACGTGACTAACTGTTTTCTCCTCGACAGGCAGCGTGATTGAACGGCGAGAAATCGCTGCCTGCGCTTTTCGTACAGCTTCGCCAATCCCTGGAACATGACCTACCCGAGAAGTTCTAGGAAGGCAGCCTGCTTACGGATTACCGCGAGCGATACCTGCACTCGGCTGGCTTGTTTCGAAAACAGAGAGGTACAAAAGTTTCATATATTCTCATAATAACAGAAGCGCTCCTGAAGGGAAAGTAGATCTCGCTCCCCTGCCCGAAGAAGTTTTTTAGGAGCGCGATTTCGACCTCCTTTTTGGCGAGGAGCTGTTCCAAATCATGAATGCTCTTCGGGAATCCTCTCTTTGTTCGTGGTTCAAAGAGCTCAGCGCTTTTTCCAGGAGGGTAAGCTTTCCCTTCAAGAGGGTGTTCGGATGACCGCTGTATTCCCGGGAGCGTTCGTCGAGTGTTTTTTCGCCTTTGATCCGTTCCAAAGCCGCTTTGAATTGGATGGGATGGAGCCGGGGATGGATTTTGTTCATTTCACGAGTCGCCCCACCTTTGGCAGAAGGATCAACATAGTTTCAACATTTGTCCAGTATGAGGGGCGCAGGGCCAAAACGAAACCGATCCAGCACCTCAAAACGAAGCGGTGCCGATTCGCAGACCCATTCCGAACCGGCGCCGGGTGTGCGAGAGGCCTCAAGAACACAACAACACGACCCGTTTTGGGAGCAAAGCATAACTCGCAGAAATCGATGGGCGCCTTCCGCCCCCCATTCCTCGTGGAGCAGGGTTTCTCCCCGGACCAGAAGTGAAGCCACTAAGACGAGAAGGCCACTCAAAATCAAAGAGAGCTTTTTGCGATGTCCGGGAAGCGGGACGGGACAAGGGCTGAAAGAGAAGGGAAAATAAATTTTACCCCAAAACCAAACGGAAACATGCGGGGTTTTGGGCGTAAAAAGAGAGGCGGAGCGAAATTTCACCCCAACGCTTCGAATGTGGCAA
>PEBX01000092.1 GCA_003050645.1 Candidatus Carbonibacillus altaicus | reverse complement strand
TTCTAGATATACAGGCTCACATAACTTATCCACATAACTTATCGCGGGATAAAAATAACATGTCATGGTATGTGCATTTCATACTGTATGTGTACTTTATGCAAATGAAGACATGTTTCTCTCTATCCTAAAAATAGGATGCGTCGTTTCATCCTTCTCCTGGTGCCGCCCTGGCGGCATGAGGGGTCTAATCCGGAAAACCATGTGCTAATCCGTAGAATGATGTTTCTCTCGTTCCTTCCAGGCACGTAAAAAATTTTTTTCTTCCGCGTCGGGAGGACTTTTATCAAGTAAGTCCGGACGACGGCGAAGCGTCCGCAAAAGGGCTTGCTCTTTTCTCCAAAGCCGAATGCGTTCATGATGACCGGATAAAAGCACGTCGGGGACCTTAAGCCCGCGAAATTCCACCGGACGGGTATAATGTGGATACTCCAGGCGATCGTTAGCAAAAGAATCGTCCGCTACCGATCCCTCTCCGCCTAAGACACCGGGAATGAGACGAACTGTGGTATCGATCATGACCATCGTTGCCAATTCTCCACCGGTTAAGACAAAATCGCCGAGCGACACTTCATCGGTTACATAGAGCTCTCGGACACGTTCGTCAAAGCCTTCATAGTGTCCACATAAAAAAACAAGCTCTTCTTCCCGGGCCCAGCGTTCTGCCATCCGCTGATGAAAAACTTCTCCCTGCGGTGTCGTTAATATGACGCGGGGCTTGCGTACATTTTTTGGACGCATAAGCCACTCGGAAAAAGCGTCGGGGTGAGGAAAAAGCGAAGCTAGCGCCGCGTCAATCGGCTGCACTTTAAGAACCATCCCATCACCGCCACCGTATGGCTCGTCATCGACGCGCTGGTGTCGATCATCGGTAAAATCGCGGAAATTGATCAATCGGTAACCCCACAAACCTTTTTTCCTCGCCCGCCCTAAAATACTCGCATCCAAAATCGGCGGAAACCACTCCGGAAAAAGGGTTAAAATCGTCGCTTTCCACATCGTTTCGTGTCCCTTCAAACATGCTTCTTTACAGATGCGTTTATTATTCCTTTGACTCTTTCTTTACTCTTTCTTTGCTCTTTCGTTACTCTTTTTTCACTCTTTTTTCACTCAGTTTCCGCCTATACTTCCTCATCTGTCTCCTCGTCCTCATCCAAACCCGGCAAAAGCCGCGCCACGACTTTACGACCGGGAACATCGACATGAAGCATGCATTCATCAATGTATGGAAGTAAAAGATCTTTTTTCCCTGGACGTTCGATCACCCACACATCGTTTGCGCCCGGTTGCAAAATTTCTTTGACGATGCCCAAGCGTTTTCCTGATTCAAGATAAACCTCGGCACCGATGATCTCATCAAAATAATATTCCCCTTCAGCGAGTGGGGAACGATCAATAGAGGCGACTTTAAGCTCGGCCGAGCGCAGCGGCTCAACCTCTTCAATCCGATCGAACCCGGCAAACTTGACGAGCATCATGCCTTTGTGCGGACGCGCCCGTTCCACCTTAAGCGGCTGCGGTTCCATAAAACCTGGCGGTCTAGGGTGGTCGCGCTCGGGGAAGAAAGCATAGAGGATCATACCTGGTTTGAAACGTTCCGAGACAAAATCAGTCGTCACCACAACCCTCACCTCACCGCGTAATCCTTGGGGACGGACGATTTTTCCGACACGAAAATATTCCATGCTCGAACCTCCTTGACGCCAAGCCCGATCATCTCTAATCATGGTTTCGCTCAACCTTTGGCTATCGAACCGCCGGAGAATAAACTATACACGTCAATGAATCAAACTTCAATTAAACGTCCAAACATCGCAATCAGGCTACCGATAACGTCGATCAAGCTACTCTAGGAAACGATATCGATCCGGATGCGCTTTCCATGTTTGGCAGCAATCGCATACGCGACTTGACGCAATGCATTCGCCGTCTGACCGGAGCGCCCGATGACCCGCCCTTTGTCGGCTTCATGAACCCAAATCGCATAGACCGTCGTCTCCCCGTCTTCCGCCTCACTGACATGCACTTCATCCGGATGGTCAACCATCCCCCGCACCAGATACTCTAGGGCTTCTCGCACCTTACCCACCTCACCCGAACATCTTAACTTAACCTCACCGTGGCACTGGAATCACTCGCAAACAAGAAACCCCGCGATCATGAAGCCTTGCAATCATGAAGCGATGCATCCATTTTTTTACAAAAAGATTCTCTCTTCATGGCGAATCATTGATATACATGTGCGCAAATGATTGATACAAAAAATTAAAGAGAAAGACGACCCTAAAGCCGCCTCTACGCACACCGTATCTTCCATTCACGACCGTTTTACGATCGTTTTTTGCACGCTTGAAACGCTTAAACTGCATGTGATCTTCTCTTGCCGAGGGCTTGATCAGCTATAAAACGATGCCTTCTGCCCAACGTGTTCTTCGAGTAAATCAGTCTGTTTTCAATCTGCTTAAAAAGCTACGCGTCTAGCATCTCCACTACAGGTACGCTTACGCATCGGTTTTCGCAGACGTTTCGCCTTGTTTGGCGGCACGCTTCGCTTCGGCAAACGTCTTCAGCACCCCGGCACGACGGAGGAGCGTGCGGACGGTATCTGTCGGTTGTGCGCCATTTTTAAGCCAGTACAGGGCGCGCTCCATCTCCACTTTCACTTCCGCCGGATCAACGAGCGGATTATAATATCCGATTTCTTCAATAAAACGACCATCCCGCGGTGAACGTGAATCAGCCACTACAATACGGTAAAACGGACGCTTTTTCGCACCGAGACGACGCAAACGAATTTTAACTGCCATGTTACATAACCCTCCTAAAATGATTGATATCGTCACTATGAGTTGTTAAGCATGAGACGGAAATAAAATGAAGGAATTCATTAAACGCGCTAAGAAGCGATTGTTTAAGGCAGGAAAGGGAAGTTCATCTTCGGACGTTTGCCTTTGCCTTTGCCTTTGCCCCGGCCGCCGGAGACTTTCGTCATCTGCTTCATCATTTTCTTCATCTCTTCAAACTGTTTCAAAAGACGATTCACATCTGTCACGGTCATGCCTGATCCAGCGGCAATACGCTTACGCCGGGAAAAATTGATGATCGACGGATCGAGTCGTTCCTTCGGCGTCATCGATTGGATAATCGCCTCGACCCGCACGAGCTGCCGTTCATCGATCTCAATACCTTTTAGCTTCTGGCCCATGCCAGGAATCATCTTGATGAGGTCCTCCAGAGGACCCATCTTGCGGATTTGCCGAAGCTGGTCCAAAAAATCATCCAGCGTAAACTCGGCTTTCCGCATCTTCGCTTCGAGTTCTCGGGCCTTTTCCTCATCGACTTGGGCCTGCGCCTTTTCAATCAACGTGAGCACGTCACCCATGCCGAGGATGCGTGAAGCCATGCGGTCTGGATAAAACGGTTCCAGCGCATCCAGCTTTTCACCGGTTGCCGCAAACTTGATCGGCCGGCCGGTAACCGCCTTGACCGAAAGCGCCGCTCCCCCGCGCGCATCCCCGTCCAGTTTGGTGAGCACGACACCTGTGATATCGAGTAGCTCGTGAAAGCGCTCGGCGACATTCACCGCCTCCTGCCCGGTCATCGCATCCACGACGAGCAAAATTTCTTGCGGATGAAGTGCTTCTTTCATCTGCGCGAGCTCATCCATAAGCGCCTCATCGATGTGCAGCCGCCCGGCGGTATCGACGATGACGACATCCCGGCCTTCCGAGCGCGCACGCTCCACCCCGTTTCGAGCGATCATAACCGGAGATGTGTCCGTTCCTTCTTCGTGAACGGGCACACCGAGCGTCTCACCGAGCACCATGAGCTGCTTAACTGCCGCCGGACGATATATGTCGGCTGCCACGAGGAGCGGTTTTTTTCCTTGAGCAAGCAAATACTTGGCGAGCTTACCGGTCGTCGTCGTCTTCCCGGCCCCCTGCAGACCGACCATCATGATCACCGTCGGCGGATGCTTGGCAAAATGAAGATCCTCGACCTCGCCCCCCATGAGCGCGGTGAGCTCGTCGTTTACGACTTTGATCACCTGCTGCGCCGGATTAAGCGTTTTTAAAATCTCGACCCCGACCGCCCGTTCGCGAACCCGCGCAATAAAATCTTTTACTACTTTAAAGTTGACATCCGCTTCTAAAAGCGCCAGGCGAACTTCACGCAGCGCGGCATCAACGTCCGCTTCGGTGAGCTTGCCTTTCCCTCGGAGCTTGCGAAACGCTTCCGAAAGCCGCGACGTTAGCGATTCAAACGCCACACGCTTCACCTCCTTCTCGACTTTATCCCGACAAACAACGATGGAAAAGCCTTATCATAAGGCCGTGCAATAAAAAACGCGATGAAACTGATCGAGCAGAAACAGCATACTTAAAGACGCATCACTTCATCGACAAGAGCAAGGAGCGCTTCCCCATCCGGACAGCCACCTTGCGTGCGCCGGGTTAAACCTTCTTTAAGCAATTCAAGGAGCGCATTGCGAAGGCGGTCTTTTCTGATCAGCCCGAGCGCTTTTTCTGTCTCCTCCAGAGACTTTTCTCCGCGCCGCACAAGATCGTAGACGGCCTGCCGGCTCATCCCGAACATATCGGCGATCTCTTGTAGAGACAAATCGTCGCTGTAATAATACTGCAGAACTTCACGCTGTTTGGACGGCAAGAGTTCGGCATAATAGTCGATCAGTTCGTTCATCCATGTTGTTTTTTCCAAAAGAGGGTCCTCCGCCATCGACATACCCCCTTTGCCCACGTGCCCGCTGCCTGTGAGCGAAGCGCAAAACGACGCTAACGCGAGCGCGACAAACCATCGTCATCATAACCGATCGAGTGCCCTTGTGTCAAGTTTTTGCCTTGACACTTGACAGCACGGATTATTTAAATTCATTCATATAAAAGGATGAACAAAAAGATTCCTACGCTTATACCGAACGCAATCACAGTAAGTGCACGCACAAGATGATACATGCGCATACGCCACTTCACCCGTATCATTTGTTCTAAACGGCGCTCATACTCAACCGCATCAAGTTTTACGCCAAATCCCGTATCATCCCACGCGCCAAATCGCGTATCATCGACTGAATCCAATCCCCCGTCATGATCTGCATCATATCCGGACTCGTGAACTGCCTCATATCCCCCGTCATGATCTTTCACGTGCTCTTTTCCATGTTCCGTGTTGTATCCTGTACCCTTTTCCGTATCTTGTTTTTCCATCTTTTCAAGCTCCGCAAAACGACTTGCATCTTTTTCATACAAGACGGGCCAGCGTTTGAACGATGCAAGGAGAATAAAATCATACAAAAAGTGGGCCAAAATCGCGGACCATATCGTTCCCGTATACATGTAAAGTAAAGAGAGGACGATTCCGAAGAAAAATACGGCAACCTGTAACACCGGCTTGCGATCGTACTGAACGTGAACGACCGCAAATAAATAAGAAGCGAGCACGAGTCCCACAAGGGGTGAATGTACAAGCTCCGTTATAAACGGTAAGACAACCCCGCGAAATAATATTTCTTCACTCATTGCAACGAGAAGCAAGAAGAGCAAGAGATGTCCGTATGAGAACCTTAAGAACAAAAAGAACGTCTCATCCCACCACCAACGCATGGGAAAGTGGCGGCGCGCGATGCTGTCGAGGATAAAATTAAAAGCGATTAACAAGGCCGCAGTAAGCACGGTAAGCGCACCGGCTACAAACGGGCGCTCCATCCTAAAAAGCCCAGCCAGCGCAGCATCGATCCCTCCCGACTGCAATGTCCAGAGTACAGCCCCTACGACTAAAAGGCCGATCTGCCCTCCCACCACGGCACTCATCTTGACCTGTTCAAGATCGATTGGCTCAACTGTCGACTGCTCTTTCGCGAGTCGCTTATCATCGTACTGATCGCGCATGAGGAAAAGCAGAATAAAACCCGTAAACGTCACGGACAAGGCTGCGACGAACACCCCAACCGGATGCGATCCATTAAGTAGCGATCCTTCTTCAGAAAAAACGGTTGCCTTCAATATTTCATCGATCAATAAAACATACCCGAGCCCAAAAACAAGGAAAATGATCTGTATCAACCGATTCCTGATTCGTGAGCGCATCCTCTTCCCCTTTCCCGCATCCAGCAAGCCAAGATCGGCAAATCGGCCCCCTATGACCGGGCCGTATGCGATGATTCCTTACATCTCAAAGGAAACATCCGTCCGTATGTACCGATGCGCCAGAGATACTCGAGCGGTCCGTAACAAAACGTGCGCAACCAGACGTGACTCACAACAATATTGATGGGTAAGATGAGAAGCACGAAAACAAGACCGAGCCAGAGCGGCGTCTTCCCGTAAAGCGCAAAAAGACGGACGATGAGCGTCATCAAAACGGTTTGCAAGAAGTAATTGCTAAGCGCCATCCGCCCAACCGGAGCAAGAAAATGCAGCCGCCGCTGCCACGTATCGCGCACACCCCATAAGAAATAAAGCGCCAAATACAAAAAACTCATCGTCCAGCCGGCCAATATGGCCCAGAGCTGAATGCTTAAGCCTAGCAACCGCGCCAATGACTCTGGGGAGTCAACCGTACTTAGGTACACAATGACGAACTCCAGAGGAAGCGCTACGATCGACGAGACGACAAGTAAACGCATCAACCCCACGCGATGATCAGCTGGTTGATTGAGCACCCCCCGCTTTGCAGCATACAACCCGAAGAGCATAAAAGGAAAAACGCCGAATAAAGCATATATCTCTTGTTGGAAAATAACAGGTATCTCCTGCGTAAGATGAAACCCAACCCACTCTCCCCACGACCCGTGAGTATAAACGTTCAGTGCTTCTGACAAACGTGACGGATCGGGCAGCATCGCATCATTTGTGTCGATCGCTGCGTTCAGTACTTCTTGGAAACGACCCGATATCGCCTGACCGTTGGCAGCTTCAAACATTTGAACCGCGCTCACCCACATGAACGACAGGCCGACGGCACTCAGCCCGTATTGCAAAACACCGAGCACGAGTAACACCGTTGCCCAAACAAACATCGTCTTGGGCGACCGCCCGACAAACAATAAGAGAAGCAAACCGAGCCAGGCGTACGTATGCAAAATATCACCGGGCCAGAAAAGAATCATATGTAGTACGCCGAACACAAACAAGATCGCCACGCGCCTTACATAATAAAGTCCAGCAAAGAGACCTCTCGCGCTGAGACGCGCCATAAAAATGTAAAAACCGGCCCCAAACAAAAAGGAAAAGATTGGGTAAAAACGGTTTTCAATGAACAGATCGAAAAATAAACGAATCGAACGATCAGGAATCCCATCTATTAAAGGAACCGGATCAAACAGAAAAGGTGCCACAAATGCTGGCATATTGACGAAAAGAATCATCAAAACAGCGATTCCCCGCAAAATATCAAGTGATTCGAGGCGTTCACTGAAGACCGTCGGATCGGCCATCGTTTGCATCTCGCTCCTGCTCACCGTATATGCGACCTCCCCAGCTATTCAACGGATCGTTGTTAGACTGTCTGCGTTAGATATGCTGTATGAATCAAAAACTTATACCGTCTTTTTAAGCCATACGCTGCGAACCGACGCTAAACCCCATCCCATCCAAAGCGGTACACATTCTGAAAACACGAGCGCAAGAAGTATGCGTTTCCGACTGCCCTTGGATAGGCGTTCAAACGGCACACGGAAAGACGTGATTTCAAACTGTCTGGCCAACGCCATAAAATGCGCCTCATCCCACGCCTATGTAAAGATCTCTTCATGCATCACCGCGTACTTCTTTTCAAGTCATGCTTCGTCGTGTAGTACGTACCTCCACACATAAAAATTCAACGCGCTTACTCTCGTAATAATTCTGCAATAAGCACGTCGATTTGTTCGGGGGTAAGCCCGAGGCGGAGACACCGTTCGACCGCCGCTCGGAGCGTCCCCCGAGCCAGCTGCATCCGTTCTTCTGCAACTTCATCTTCATCACGATCTCTCACGAACGTTCCGCGTCCTTGTTCCGATCGCAACCAACCTTCTACTTCCAGGTCTTGATAGACGCGACGTGTCGTGATCACACTTACTTTCAGTTGCTCGGCCAACGTACGAATCGACGGCAAAAGCGCCCCGGGTGGAAGCGCGTCGCTTATGATGAGCTCTTTGAGCTGGCGTTTAATCTGCTCATACAAAGGTGTGGCATCATCTGGATCGAGTTGAAAGGGTAAATGATTCATGTTTCTTCATCCTCACGTTCTCTGGTAGACAGGTACCCCTTTCATTTCCTACGCTGGTGATGATCATGGCGCCAGATATGCATGTACGGAC
>PEBX01000091.1 GCA_003050645.1 Candidatus Carbonibacillus altaicus | reverse complement strand
CACTTTGCTCCGCAATCGCCTGAAAGGCTGCACTTAAATCAGGCGCTTTGCGCACCTCTGCAGGATCATGATCTGGTCCGACTAGGATAAAATCGTTGTGCATCACCAACTGATAATTCACCACCGCGCCACTTTCGACGAGCGGTTGTTCAGCGCTAGGAGCATGCGTTAAGAGTACATCCGCTTCCCCCTTTTCACCCATCGCCAGCGCCTGTCCGGTACCGACAGCAACGGTCTTAACCTTATAGCCGGTCTGTTTTTCAAAAAGTGGAATCAGCGTATCTAAAAGACCCGAGTCCTGTGTACTGGTCGTCGTCGCTAAAATTACATCCTGAGTATCTGTCCCTTTACTGGAAGGACTCTGCTGGTCGTCTTTACTTCCCTGCGCTTCTGTATTACCTGCTTGTTCATCTGTGTTACCCGCCTGCTCTGCCGTGGATGACGTCGAGGTTGGTTGATTCGTGTCAGGGGCGGCCTGTCCGCAAGCTACGAGCAGAGACAAGAGTGAAGCAAATAAGAAAACGGAAAAAACACCTCTCATGAAAACCCCACTCTTCATCACTCCGCTTACAGAACCTCCTCCTTTGGTCGCTAGCAACCAGTCTTTCATACGATACAACTGTTTCATCCGATGCGATTTTTTCATTCGATACGCCCTCTCCTTTTCAGCTGTAGGCGTTTATAGGATTCATACTTTTTCTGCGCCCAGGCATAATCTTCTGGCGTATTCATATTAAAGAAAAAAAACGCAGACTCTTCTTCGCGCAAGCCCAGTTCCTCTGCCGTAACATAGCGCACTCGGCTCTCCTCGTAAATGCTTTCTACCCGCCGTTTTCCGGAAAGAATGGCTGCTTCATACCGAGTTGCCAGACTTTTACGGTAGACAGAAAAAAGTGGGTGGCGTTTTCCATCAATGACCGGAACGACAGCCTCATAAGCTTCTAGGAGCGATACAAGCTTAAGACCAACTCGAGGAGAAGCAAAGGGCATATCGACGGCAATCATAAGCACAGGGTCGTTTTTGGCAAATAACAGCCCTGCGTGAATGCCGGCCGTCGGGCCCACTCCGGCATAGCGGTCGTACGTTTTAGGGATCAAAACTGTTGAATAAGATAGATCCGGTCTCGTCACTAGACACATGTCCTCAAAATAAGGTTGAAACGTTTGAACGAGGTGCTCTAAAACCGTTTTTCCGTCCAGTAAAAGTGTCGCTTTGGCGGTACCCATACGCGTCGACTGGCCACCGGCCAATATACAGGCTGTACTCATCCGCTCCCTCCTTTTTTCTGTATAGTAACACAAATCACACGTTTGTACAACTTCCTGCTCTATTTCGATATCAACTGCACCAATCGGACAGACACGTGCATATAAGCTGCAGCCGAGGGAACGATCGGCCAGAATGATGACGGCACTGCCTACGTGTTCCAGTACTTTCGGTTTAGGCGGACACACTTCTACACAGGGGCATCGAAACAGTATTTGCAGGAATCGGATAGAAAAAAAGCACATATGTTTACGATTTTCATCGATCTGTTCGATATCTGTTCGATAGAAGTAAACTGGCGCCATCTATAGGCGCTCAACCGGAGGGGGTTGTCATGGGACGGTTCCATGGCCTAAAGAGATTAACGTATCTTGCATTCCATTCTATATATGCTTTGCACCGATTACGATCAGATAGCGGAGCAAAAAGCCGCCCAGCAGAACTAGAATATGAACGAGCACGGTTATTTGCTTCCACCTGCGTAAAATCAACGGAAGCAGAAGGCCGAGCGCGATCACACCGAGTCCTAAGATCCAGGCGTTTAAACCTGTTAAAAACACAGTAGCATACGGGCCCAATGCCCACACAAAGACGATAAGCACCAGCAACTCGAGCAAAATGAGTAAAGTATCAGCACGTTCATAGCCTTCCAGCAATACCCGATCAGAGGAAGCGGTATGGATCAAAGAAAGTGCAGCCAACCCTGTTGAACCGGCAGAGATGAGAAACAGTAGCGGTAGCAAAGGCGTTTCTGCCCAAACGACCCATTGTGTGGCCCCGAGCAACGCTCCGGTATAAGCACCGACAAAAGCTGCCAGAATGATCATCAAAGATAAAAATGCAAAACGGGAGGAGCCTTCATGGAGATTAACAAGCAGCTTCTGCCACATACCGGGAGACGACGTTCCCTTCTTCTCTCCCTGCCACTTTAATAAAGCATATATAAAAGAAAGTGCAGACAGCGCGGTAAAAATCGAAATACCCCATGTCCCCAGAGACATCACGCTGCTCGTTTTAAACTGCAAGACGTGATCACGAGGGTTAAATAAAAGATGATAGAAGCGTAAAAAACGATCCGGTGTATGCAAATCTAAGATAAGGAGCAACGCTCCGGCTGCCATTAAAGGAAAAGGAAGAATATATCCCAGCCAGGCCCTTCTGGGGGAGGGCTTGACCGTAAGCTGTAACAACGCAGTAAAGAAGTAGCTCCCTACGGCAACCCCGGCTAGGAAAAAATAAATGGTGATATACCAACCCCAGAGTGGTCGATTTAACGCATCAATATAAGGGTATACCGTTGCCATATCCATAGTTCTTTCCCTCCATTCCATTCATAAGTCATCACATAAAATAATCAACGAAGAATATTATGCACGTCAAGCGCTCTCGTTTTATGCGTACCCGCATTCGACTGCTATGACGTTGTCTAAAGCTCACTATTCTCTCATACGAACACTCTCCCTATGCCTGTTTACGCATGTTCATGTTGATCCTATGCATTTCATGAAGAGATCGTTTCATCTTTATTCTCTTGAGCTTCCTGTCTGGCTTTCATCCGTTGATCTTTAAACGATACTAGGCCCACGATGCCTAGTGCAGCCAGACCGAGTGCGCCGAGTCCAAAGGAAGTCGCCGTATGCTTATTGGCACTGCGCGGTGCTTCCGGTAAACCGTATACTGCGGGCTTATCCAGTAGAAGATAAAACACATTGAGACCACCCAGGATATCTTCACCGTAAATGTTTGCACGCGTCTCACCGCGTCGGTGCAGTGTTTCTAATCGATCATGAGCAACGGCCTTTAGCGCATCGATCGAGCCAAAACGAATGGCACCCGTAGGACAGGCGGCCGCACAGGCCGGTTCCTGACCGTTTTGCAAGCGATCATAACAGAGCGTGCATTTCTGCGCTACCCCTTTTTCTTCTTCGATCTGAATAACGCCAAAAGGACAGGCCGCGACACAGTTGGCACACCCTATGCACACATCTTGATCCACAAATACTGTGCCGAATTCCGTCCGCACCAGCGCATCGGTCGGACATACCTCCATACAAGGAGCATCGTTACAGTGTTTGCAAGAATCGGAAAGGAACAACCAGCGCCCTTCGGTCCGATCCTCATTAAATTGCTCAATGAATTTAACATGCCGCCACGTATAGGCGCTCAAATGTTTCGTATTATCATAGCTGTGCCCGGTAAAGTAGACTTCTTTTTCGACGGGGAGCCCGTTCCACTCTTTACAGGCAACCTGACAGGCCTTACAGCCAATACATAAAGATGTATCGACAAACATACCAACCTGTTGCGTCATACCCTTCACCTCCGTATCTCAAACACCCTGCCGTTTATTTGTTACCTTCCTTATATGTTGTTACTGAGCTCAACATTTCCATAAAGATAAGTTTGTTCTCCTAACTGAATGAAGCTTGATCAACCTTAAAGCCTGAACACGTTAAAGTATGATCAAATTAAAGCAAGTTCAGGGGGAGCATGCTCAGCGCACGATCAAGTCAGAACATGATTAGGTCGAAGTCTCAAGGCGACGGATATGCGCTGTAAACACTTTCGACTCGTGAATGCGGGAGTTGGGTTCTCCGACGATTGACGTGAGATCATTGGTAATATCGCCGTGTACGACATCGCCCGCGTATCCCCAGTGAATGGGGAGTCCGATCACTTGAAAGATTTTACCGTCGATGACGTAGGGACGAATACGACGGGATACGAGGGCACGGGCGCGAATACGACCGCGCTCAGTCTTAATCTCGACCCAATCGCCCCCTTTGACTCCGATCTCTCGCGCCAGCTCTGGAGCAATCTCAGCAAAAAGCTCAGGCATAAGTTCGGAAAGCCAGGGGACATTCCGGCTCATGGCACCACCGTGCCAATGCTCGGTTAAGCGATAGGTGGTAATGATATAGGGGTAACTCGGATTGGCCACACCGTGCAGTTCATTAATATCGCGATAGTAGACGGTGACCGGATTGTGCGGATACTTCGGATACAGAAGATTTCCGACAGGTGTTTCCACCGGTTCATAATGCGTCGGCAAAGGACCGTCGACCAGAGGAGCAAAAAGCTGCATCACGCCGTCCGGTTGCATGATAAATGGTGCACTGCCACTGTGGGCATCCAGCCCTATCCCTGCCGCTTTGGGCTCCGCATCAGGCGCTTTGGTTACTGGAAAGTCGGGCACGTCGAGACCAGTCCATTTTTTTTCGACTGCGTCCCACCAGATCAATTTTTTATTTTCACTCCAAGGGCGACCGCTCATATCGCTGGAAGCGCGGTTGTATAAGATGTGCCGATTCGCTGGCCAGGTAAAACCCCAATTGAGGCTGTAGCCTTCTCCTTTTTCTCGATCCGCCAGACGATTGTGGCCCGGCTCCGGATAGCTACCTGCATATAGCCAATTACCGCAGGCAGTCGTGCCGTCATCTTTGAGATCCAAAAAAGTTTTAACGTGTTGACCGTCGGTGACCGTATAACCGTTAATTTCCTTCAATATTTTCATAATGTCCGGACCTTCACCACCATCTTCGGGCTCATAATCCCAGGTGAGATGTCGGATCCCCCAGTCGCGTTGGAGTGTTGAAGAAGCATATAATTTTTTGATGCGCCTTCCAAGCTCATACGTAAACCACAGATCCCCTTTAGCCTCGCCTGGAGGATCGGCTGCCTTATCTCGCCATTGTGCTGTTCGACCAGTATTGGTCACGCTTCCACTTTTTTCGGCAAAAATCGCTGCGGGGAAGAAGAAAACTTCTGTCTGAATATCTTCCGGTCGTAACTCTTGAGCTTTGACCTCCGGTGAATCTTTCCAGAAAGTCGCCGTTTCCGTTAAAAAGGGGTCAACCACAACCATCCACTTCAGTTTGGGAAGCGCGCGCGTCCGAATGAAGGAAGCGTTTTGACCTCCCGTTACGATATTTTGCCCCATCTGAATCAGCCCTTCAATCGAGCCCTTGTTCATCTGATCGAGAAAACCAAACAATGTATGGTCACCGAAGGCTCGCGGGAGCGCATCAAAGCCAAAGTCACGTTCGGGCGTCGCAGCCTCACCAAACCAAGCTTTGAGGAGGCTTACGACATATTTCGGCGTATTGCTCATCCACCCCGTCGGTTTACTCACGGCCAGTAAATAATCTTCCAGCGTTCTTGCTGACTGTCCGGGATAAGGAATGTAGCCCATCAAATAGTTTGACAGGAGCGGAAAATCCGACGCCCCTTGGACATTAGAATGACCGCGCATCGCTGCAACGCCACCACCCGGACGACCCACACTGCCGAGGAGTCCCAGCAAAATTGTACCGGCACGGATAATCTGTGCGCCGACAGTATGCTGTGTCCAGCCCATTGAATAGACGATGGAAGCCGTTTTATCGCGCCCTGTGCGCTCGATGATCGTCTCGGCCAGTTCATAAAATGTTGCTTCGGGAATACCAGTCATTTTTTCTACAAGCTCCGGCGTATAACGCGCATAATGTTTTCTTAAAATCTGAAATACACTGCGCGGATGCTGTAACGTCATATCGCGTTTGGGCGGACCTTTTCTGAGTGTATCTGCTATTTTTTCTGTCAGCGTCTCCGGCTCTTTTTCTGCAGCCGGCCGTTCTTCACGTTCATAATCCCACATTTTACTGTTGTAAATGCCTTTATCCGGATCATAACCGGCAAAGACGCCGTCTAGGTCTTCGGTATCCTGATACGATTCATTTACAATAAAAGATGCATTGGTATAGTTCAGAACATAGTCTTTAAAGTATTTTTCGTTTTCAAGGATATAACGTATCAATGCGCCTAATAAGACAATATCGCTACCCGGGCGAATAGCAATGTATTGATCGGCTAGAGCTGCGGTGCGTGTAAAACGCGGATCGATGACGATGACCTTGGCACCGCGTTCTTCCTTTGCCTTCAACACCCACTGAAAACCGATTGGATGATTTTCAGCCATATTGGAGCCCATAATGATAATGAGATCACTGTGATAAAAATCTTGTACGGCCATGGTCATCGCCCCGCGGCCAAACGATCCAGAGAGCGCAGGAACCGTTGAAGCATGACACAGCCTAGCGTTATCATCGATATTGACGATACCCAGCGTACGCAAAAGTTTAATATGCAAGTATAACCATTCATTTTCGTTGGTTGAACCGCCCAGGTGGGCAATCGACGGCGTGACCATGAGTCGAGCTCCATCTTTTTCTTCAATAAACGTGCGATCACGCGTTTCTTTGATGCGTTCCGCGACACGATCAAGCGCCCAATCCCAATCTTTCTCTTCCCATTCGCTTGCTCCCGGCGCACGGTACAGCACCTTCGTTTGACGGGCTTTGTTTTTTACCAGCTGAAACGCTGCCGCCCCTTTGGAACACACTTTTCCTTCATTGATCGGACTGTCCGGGTTCCCTTGAATATCGATAATCTTCCCCTCGGAGACGGTCACGAGCAAGCTGCACCCAATAGCACAGTACGGGCACACCGTTACATATGTCTTTCCCTTTTTCATGTTTTGTGGAATGACGGCTCGCTTCGCTTTGACAAAGGTCGGTTTACCGCCAGCAAGTGTCATGAACGTCGTGGCTGTCGCTACAGCGCCGCTTCTTTTTAAAAATTCACGACGAGTAATTTTTGCCAACATCCTCACTCCTTTCATGCGTCTCTACTACGGTACGAGCAATTTGGCTTATAACGCCACAAACTGATGCACATACGATGTAAATGCAAGAGCCAATCATGTCACACTCAGCGTCTCACCCTCTTCAATCTTGACTCGAAATGCCGGCGTGTACAACATGTATCGGCCGCCACGGACATATCCTAGCGTATCGATACCCAGTTGTGTGGCCAGAGCAACGGCTTGACGCGTGGCGGCACTGCGCGTTGCCATTACACTGATCCCGTATGTTGCAGCTTTCATCATCATCGCCAGTGTAATCCTCCCCGTCGCCAATAGCAGCAAGTTCTCTCCTGGCCAACCCCGTTTCAGAGCGTAGCCAATTACCTTGTCAATGGCATTATGCCGACCGATGTCTTCTCGCACGAGAAGATCCCCTTCAGCGGTAACGAGCGCCGCAGCATGCATACCACCGGTTTGCTCATAGCGCGGCATGCTGCGGATAAAGGTTTTCATATAATCTTGAATTTCCGTCAGTGTCCATACCCGGCCCGACTGGACAGGGTTCAAGGCTTCTTCTCGAAGACGCATGTTCAGTGCTTCACATCGATCTCCCTGACCGATCAGCATTGCATACAGCGCCGGATCACGGATATTTTGCCTCACTGCACGAAGCTGCTCCCAACCGTCTATTTCTACTTTCATCTGAATAAACGAACCTTCTCTCCAGAGCGAATAGTTTTTCAACACATCAGGTCGCTCCATCCATCCCTGAAGATACAAAAAACCGATAATCCAGTCGTCCAGGTTCTCGTCCGTAATTTGAAACATGCCGATTGTCTGTGAACCGATTACAAGTTCTAAAGTGTACTCATCAGGTGAACCTTTCATATGACTCACCTCGCTTGAAAGCTCTTAGGCTTTAAGAGTGCTTTTCATCATCAAAGATTTCTTTGCTAGACTGTTTGAACTCCCTTATCGTCTGACCGAAAGAACGTCCTAACTCCGGAAGCTTTTGCGGACCAAAAATAATGAGTGCCAACAGTAAGATCACTAAGAGGCCCCCGCCGCCAATATTTTGAAGTCCCACCTTCCTCAACCTCCCTTGATCACATCCATAATTGTAAGAACACCCATTTCTAATCGTTAAAACACCTAAAAGCAGATGAGTGGAAACGCTTTCTCCATATTGCGCCTTGCAACCCATCGCCTCGTTTTTAGTGTATCACACCTATTTGTAACAAAGCGTAACAAGGAATTAATGTTCATAAATATGTAATTTTTCGGCCTACTTTAATATGTTTTCACCTTGTTTATCGTGTTAATGGGTAATGATTTCATCTTCTCGGCTCTCTGTTTTCTTCTCGACTATTTTTTAACAAAAAAAACTGCCCATCATCTTGAGCAGCTGACATAAACATTTAATGCCTGTATAGATAACATGGTCTAAACGTTCTCTTCCAAGCGATCTCAGACAGCGATCACATTGGTTCGTTCGTCAACCTCTATTGGCCC
>PEBX01000090.1 GCA_003050645.1 Candidatus Carbonibacillus altaicus | reverse complement strand
TGAACATCGCCCGCACGCTCGGTCCTATTTTTAGCTCTCCGGTGACGTCCGGTACACCTTGACGAATGCAGACTTGAAAGGGGGTGGGACATGAAAGAAAACCGACCGCTCATTAAAAGCGCCGGTTGCACCATGCTTTCGGTCGGGTCGCTCGTCGCAACGGTCGCGGGGCATAAGCGGCGGACCGACGTCCGCAATCAACACTTAATAATGAAGGAGGATCGAACATGCTTGAGAAAGTGAACCATGCGGCGCTCGCTTTCTACGCGAAAGCGCAGGCAAAAGTGTACAGCGCCGTCGAACGCCTCAAGGAGCGCGCCAAGGAAGACCGCGGTGCCGAAGCCATCGAGTGGATTGCGATGTTGCTGGTGATTGGGTTTGTTGTTTCTATCATTGCAAAGTGGTTACAAGGTGAAAAAGAAAGTCCAGTTGACACATTTTTGACTGGAGTGGGCAATTTGTTAACTACTATTTTAACAGCGTTTAGAAAATAAATAGTTTTTCTAGAGGAGCAGAATTGCTGTTCTGCTCCTCCTCATACATAAGCATTATTCATTAAATATAAACATATATATTTTAGGCAAGGAGGATCAGGCATGATGAAGTGTTCCAAAACCGATTTAAGCTGCTTTCGGCGTAAAATATCATTATTCATCGCTCTGATCAGCGTAATTTTGGCCGAACTTTTAAGCGGGTGCAGTATGTTATCGTCGACGGGGTCAAAAACGTCGGATTCAGTCTCGGTGGGAACCGACTCGAAAGGTGATGCCGGTGCGAATGGTGGGCGTACTGACGGGGAGACGGCGGCGACCGAGGAAACCGGAAACGCACAAGGGGAAGCTTCCGGTGAGGGAGCGGGTGAAGAGGGAACACTGAGCAACGATTTGGAAGAGCGCTATCCTTGGCTTGCCGAGCTCCATCCGGTCGATCGGGAAGAGATCGAACGCATTTTGCGCAATCCGCTGTTTTATCTGGTGGAACCCAAACTACCCGAGGCGAACTTGCCGGAGGTCTTGTGGGCGATACCGCCGGGGCCGTTTGACGGTCGAGTGCCGGACGAAGAAGAATTGCAGCCGTTTTTGGCTCGTTTTCCCATTATGAAGCCGTATGATAAGGAGCCGCTATGTTTTGACTGTAGAGGAGCACTTGATTATAAAAGTAAATTAGATGATTATGGCATTCTTTACAGTAAAGATGCGATAATACAAGCTGCTGAGACGCTAGATCGATTGGGGGCCGGCGCGATCGTCGCGTGGGCGTGGCAGACGTTTCCGCGACCGGAGACGCTGTACGTCGATTTCGTGAAACCGGCGATGCCGGCGCTCCAGGACGATCCGGAATACGGAAAGATCCCCTACCGGGCGCAGGTCAATATCGAAGTGATCCTCGACGCGAGCGGGAGCATGAAGGAGACGATCGGAGGAAAGACGAAACTGGCGCTGGCCAAAGAAGCGATGGAGACGCTGGTGCGGTCGCTGCCGAAGGAAGCGAACGTCGCGTTGCGGGCGTTTGGGCACCGGCCGCAGCCGACGAAAGAGGCGTCGTGCCGTTTCAGCGAGCTGTTGTATCCGTTTGGAAGCTATTCGGCAGATCGATTTGCGGCGGCGCTGGGAGAGATTGAAGCGGCAGGATGGACACCGCTTGCCTACAGCATCGAGCGGGCGGGGGAAGATTTTCGGCCGTATCAGGGGGAGGGGTATACGAACATCGTGGTCATCGTCTCCGACGGGGCGGAGACGTGCGGGGGCGATCCGCTGAATGCGGCGGAAGCGCTCAAGGGGAGCGCGATTCAGCCGTATTTTCACATCATCGGCTTTGATGTCGACGCCGAAGGGAAGAAGCAGCTTTCGGCGCTGGCGGAGCGGGTCGGTGGGATCTATCGCGATGCGCGCAATCTGGCGGAGATCCAGGCCGAGTTTGACCGGCTCACGCGCTGGAGCGAAGGGTGGGAGGCGTGGCGAAAGGAGGCGATGCGCGATTTGGGGAAACAACGCATGAAGATGATCGAACGATTGAATGAGATGGAGAAGGAATGGCATAGTGCAAGTGACCGATTGGATAGTATTTACGATAAGATTTTATATGCTTTAAGAAGAGAGGAAGAAAAAATATCATCTTCAATTGAATATTACCTAAGAGAAACGGAGCTTTATCCACCATCTGGCATAATGGACTACTGGCGCATGTATTATCGTCCCCTGCTCCAACGCCAGATCGACCAAAACTTTATGACGCTCGAAGAAGAAATCGAACGGCTGACCCGGGAGCAGGCGACGAAGCAGGGGCCTTAAGAAAGCGGTAAGCCAGGGATCGTGATGCGCGCATAGAAGAAAGGGGTGAGAGCATTGCCCGCATCTTGGCGCAAAACGGCGTTACTGATCATCATCAGCATGATGGCCGGGGCGAGCCTTACCTTGCTCGTGCGCGGCGAAGCATTTCCCGTGGCGACTTCTTCGCCGGACGGCGACCGCGCTGTACCGACCGATCCGGCGGTGCAGGAAGCGGCACCGGGCGATGAACATGCCGACCGGGAGCTCGATCACGGTCTGATTCAATCGCTTTTGTATCCCCATAATTGGAAGACGCTCATCGCTTACAGCCGCGAGATCCCTTCAGAGCTTCAGCGAACCGACGTTCGGCGATTCGATGATCCTGAGATACAGCTTGCGCATCTCGTTGCCCGGCACGTCGGGCCGTATCCCTCACCGGATGATGTCGATTTTGCTTTTCTTCCGGTGCCGGAAGACACGTTTTTCGATCCCCGTTATAGAAAAGCACTTTTCAAGGCGAACGTGAACATGGAAATATTGCTGGACGCCAGCGGAAGCATGAACGAAGATTTTGCGCCAGGTGGTAGAGAAAGTAAATGGACGATCGCTTTGCAGGAACTGGAAACGTTTCTGAGCAGACTACCGCCCAACGTCAACGTCGCCTTGCGCGTCTTCGGGCATCATACCGGACCGGAGGCGGAAGGCTGCCTGAGCAGTGAACTTCTGCTTCCCTTTGCGCCCAAAAACGCTGGTGCGATCATGCAGGCGGCAGCTCGAGTCGTTCCGGCTGGCTTTACGCCTCTGGCCTATGCCCTGAATCAGACTGAGGGCGATTTTTCCGGCAAAGATGCCGCCGATCACGCCAACTTCGTCTTCGTTCTGACCGACGGGATGGAGACGTGCGGCGGCGATCCGGTCGCGGAGGCGCAAGCGCTCAAGGCTTCCCAAGTCGAACCGCTCATTCACATCATCGGTCTCGGCGTCAATGCCACCGAGGATGCGGCTTTAAGATCGCTTGCCCAGTCCGTCGACGCCATCTATGCGCGGGTCGAGAACTTGACGCAGCTTCAGGAACAGATGGACGAGATCATGCAGTGGGCCAAAATGTGGGACGCATGGAGGGATAAAGCCAAGCACGATCTCTGGATGGAACGATTGACCAGTTCGATCGTCGTTTCCCAATTCACGATCGCCTGGGACAAAGCAGAAGAACAAGAAGTGGAGGGAGTCAACGGCGAGCTCAAGCGGCTTTTGGAGGGCGGAGAACTCGATCGCACGGCGTACGACACCATGCTTTCTTTTCTGGAGCGTCGTGTAAAGCGTGTGCGCGCGCTGCGTGACGAAGCGCGCGCAGCGCTGGATGAGCGGCGGCTGGCCATTTATGACCGCTTGACGAAGCTTTCCGAGACGAAAGAAGCAGTGATCGAACCGGGACACGGCGGCGATCGTTTTTCCCCGGGCCGGCTCCGAAACGGTGAGGAAACGCCGGTGCACAGCGGTCCATGAGACCGACGATGACCGGAGCAATGGCGATAAGAGCGTATAACCTGTTCGAGGAGGGATGAAGATGCGTTGGCTTAAGCGGTTAAAAGCAGCGCCCCAACGTTTTCAAGGCCTCAAAGATGATCGTGGCGTGGAGACGATCGAATTCTTGATGATGCTCCCCTTTTACGTGATCTTATTTTTTATCTTTCTTCAGGTGATTACACTGGGATTGCAATTTTTTGTCTCTCAGCACGCAGTCAATGAAGCGGCCAAAGTTTACGCCGTTACCGGCGATCTCAATCAGGCCAGAGAGATGGCGGCACGCATCGTCGGCACGGGATATCCTGATGAAGACGAGCATCGTCGATCACTCATGCGGATGGAAAGTCTGAACATCAGCGGGGACGATTCGTTCACCGTCACCATGCGGGTGCGTTACTGGCTCGGCCTGATGCGCTTTCTCATTCACGAAAATGATCGATTGACGTATACCGTCGACCACCGAGCAGATGGGAAGGCGCTGCTTCCCTAGCTCGGTCACGTGCAAACGAAGACAACATATGCGCCGCCGCAGTCGTCGACGACGAGAAGGAGGGAACGCGCGTGAATCTCGTCCGCCTGATCCGCAGAAGGACGCGCGAACGAAGAAAAAGACAAGGGAGAGGGGAGCATCGGCCGACTGTCACTTTTTTTCAGAAGCTACAAGGGTTGCTTCGATCAGACAGCGGACATGGGACGTACACGTTTTTGGCCGCATGGGTCGTTCTTTTCCCCGTCGCCTTTTTGTTTTTGCTCAACGTCTCTCAGGCCTTCCTCGTCAAAGAAGTCTCCAATCGTGCGGCCGACCAAGCCGCGCTGGCCGCCGCCAATACGCTCTACAATTCGGTATGGGAAAAAACGCGCGGCGCTTACGTTCACTGTCTGAGCCGCGATCCCGATACAGGAGAATGCATAGAATGGCAAACATATGAGGACAGGATTGGCAAAGAACGTTTTTATGCTCAAAAAGAGCGCATCGACCGTACACTGCCCTTGTATTACGCCGGGGCGGGCGATGTCGAAGAAGCGTGTCGCGAGGTTCCGTCCCGTTGCTTTCGAACTTTGGCCGATGAGGGTTGGGCCGAAGGTCGGCAAACGATGAAAGACGTCGCGTCAAACATCGCCCAAAAAAACGGCGCTCGCCTGATCGACGGCCCCCGATTAGAAGTGATCGAAGGACATCCTTCTCCACGAGTTGTCTTGATCACGACGAAGGAGTACCGCGGACTTCGGCTGGGGGTGATCACCTTCGGAGGAGAGCAAGCCATCGATCGGCCCGGCATCAGCTATCCGCTTCCGATCGCCGATCCGCTCGGGCGATGAACAACATAACGCGCCATTTATAAATCACATTGATTTACCGGGAGGGACAGAACCATAATGAACTTCAAACGCGGTCTCATGCCGTATGTTTTTTCCGGAGTTCTGGTCGTGCTGATGGCGATGTTGACGCTTAGCGGATGCGGGCTTTCTTTACGAGATCGTTTGACCGCCTCACCGTCCGTCGAAAAAGAAAGCTCTGCAAGCGAACAAGGAGAACCAAATGCCTCCGGCACCCTGCAATCGGGCGGCGGAGCGGAGTTATGGTTTGCGGCGCTCAGCGATCAGGACCAAAAAAATCTCGCCATCATTCTCAACCACGCCGCGCTGCGGAATACCCCGCCGCTTCCGGTCACCCTCTCTGATATCCTCCATTATCCCAAGGGAAGACTCGCCGGCAAGACAGAAAAAACCGACGAAGGAACGTTTAAGATCGTCATCGGGTCCCTTCCGACGTTTGCTCCCTATGATGATCCGACGGGAAATTGGGGGGACGGGGCCGAAAAGCTTTTAAAGGAAGAAGCGTCCCAAAAAGTCAATGAGCTGTATGTGCGCTTCCTGGTGGCGCAGACGATGGAAAGCTTTCCGCGCCCGAGTGACATCTTTGCTCCGCTTCCGAATCCGCCCGCGAGCGGCGTGGATGCGTCATACCGGGCCGCGCTCATCTCCCGGGTAGAGATCGCGAAGAAGGAATGGGAGGAAAAAGCCAAGCGCATGTTTAACAACATTGAAAGTCTCAACTCTCTGGCTGAAAACAATGACAAAGTGAGCTATTTTAGGGGAGGAAGAAGTTATGCGGTAGAGAAGCTGTATGCCTGGGGGGATTCCGCCACTCTAAAAGCGCATATGGATCGCGTCAAAGAATTTTATATCCAGACATTATACAGCAAGATCGATGGGATGCCCGAGCAGTTAAAAAATCCGGAAACGGAACAGGCGATCATCAGCGAGGTCGATGCCCTGGTGCAAGCGAGTCGCTGACGGTTGCCTACGGCGCAGACGAACAGATAAACTAGAAGAGGGTGGGGGCATGCAGGGACGACAGGTATGGCGATGGATTCAGGCCGGCCTTTTGGCCGCCTTTATATTGATCGGATCGGCATGCAGCATGCTGAAGCTGGACGCGTTCAAAGAAAGCTCAGACTCAGGCGTTTCCGATTCTCGCACGGCGTCCCGTGAAGACGCTGCGTCGTCCCGTGAAGACGCTGCGTCGTCCCGTGATGACAGTGCGCTGTCCCGTGAAGACGGCGCGCAAGAGATGCCGGTGATGGTCGATACGGCGGAAGCCGAAGAAGGGGTTCTGGGGGATGATCTGCTGTCGGCCTATCCGTGGTTGACTTCTTTGGAAGACAAAGACGAAAAGGCGCTCAGGGCGATCTTGACGCATCCGCTCATGCGCGATCCGTTGCCGATTCCGCAGACGATCAGCGAAGTGTTGACTTATCCGTCGGGCCGTCTGGCGAAGATGCGCTCGAATGAGGACCGCGACGAATTTGTCCTGGCCATTTCTCACCTGCCGATCTTGCAACCGTATGATGAATGGGGGAACACCTTGATCGGAGATGAAGTGGGGCGCCTTATTCGGGAACGGTACGCTCGCGCCTTGCTGTCCCTTGCCATGGAGCCTTTTCCCCGCCCCGAGGACATCTATCGAGATTTTATCCCTCCGGCGCTCCCGACCGAGAGTGATCCCCAGAGGCAAATCGTATCTTCGGACGATTATCGTCAACTTCCTTACCGCGCCGTCGTCCATGTGGAGTTCGTTTTGGACGCGAGCGGCAGTATGAAAGACTTGATCAACGGGCGCAGCAAGATCGAAATCGCCAAGGAAGCCGTTCGCAACCTCGTACAAGAGCTCCCTCCAGACGTTCAGGTCTCTTTGCGGGCGTTCGGGCACAAACCGGCGCCTGACAAAACGACGTCTTGTCAGATGAGCGAACTCTTGTACCCGCTCTCTCCCTATCGGAGCGATGCCTTCCAAAAAGCGCTGGATCAGGTGACGCCGAACGGCTGGACGTCGCTGGCACACAGCATTCGATTGGCGGGCGATGATTTGAAGCCGTTTTCTGGGGACCAATATACGAACATCGTCGTGATTGTCTCCGACGGGGCAGAGACGTGCGGCGGCGATCCGATCCAAGAGGCGGAAGCGTTGAAGAACAGTGCTATCCAACCGTTTTTTCATCTCATCGGTTTTGATGCGGACGCCGAAGGACAAAAACAGTTGGCGTCCATCGCCCAAGCAGTGCAAGGGGTGTATCGGGACGCGACGGATGCCGAAAGTTTGAAAAATGAGCTGAAGCCGCTTCAGGAATGGATTTCCGGATGGGAAGTGTGGCGTCAAAAGGCGTTCGAGAAGGCCAAAGCCTACCGCAAGGAAATGGTCGCGCGAATTGAGGCGGCACAGAAAGAATGGGACCGGGCGGCCGAACGATTGCAGACGAATCTCGCACAGCTAGACCACCTGGCCGTAGATTATGATAAAGTAAAAAGATACGGGTCGGCTACAAGCTACGCCGAAAATGTACTTTACAATAAATATCGGGAAGGTACTTTTTACGCTCGACTCAAACAGATGAAGCCGATTTATTTTCAATCTTTGCTGGTCAAGCTGGATGAGGACTTTTCAGACATCTTAAGAGAGATCGACCGGACATACGAAGCCCGGAACAAAACGTCTCAACCCTAATAAAGAAAGGAGTATTCTCATGATCGATCGATCCGGGCTGAAGCGGATCACCGGCCTAACACTGCTCGTGCTCGCGCTGTGGGGGCTTTCCGGCTGCGCATCGGTCGACCTTCAGATCGATATGCGCAAGTTTCCAAACGTCGAATTGGTCAGCCAGGCTTTTGTCAATGAAGCATTGATTCAATCGAATCGCAACCAATGGGAACAGTTCGTCGCGGAACAGAAAGCCAGTTGCGAAAAAGAGCCGGGATGTCGCTTCAACCTCATTGAGTCGTCCGGAAAACAGGGCATCGAACTTCGGAGATCCGCTCGCATCGAGGATTTGACGAAAAGCGAGAACGTTATGATCGAGCACCGTAAAGAAAACGGCAAAGAATCGTTTCGTCTTCAGCTGAATTTCGACCATAACATAGAGGGTGGAGCCTTCTTATCGATGATCGACGGGCGGATTTCCGTCTTGCTGCCTCAGAATGCCGAAGACGTAGAGACGAACGGGACCTATGCTACGGAGGATAAGCGCATCACCTGGCCGATCAATTGGATGGATTCGCAGACGATGACGTTTTCGTTCCGCCTGCCGAATGCCGGGCTCGGAGGGATCTTTCATCCGGTGGTGATCGGGCTGTTCGT
>PEBX01000089.1 GCA_003050645.1 Candidatus Carbonibacillus altaicus | reverse complement strand
GATACCCGTCATGTAAGCCCTTTCCAAACTGAGCGCTCGCTCGCTAGTGACGGAAAAAAATAAAAGTACAGGCGCTTTCTGCTATGTTTATTATAGCATGACGGAAAAAGGGGTTCAATGATTACAAAGGTGCGGACAAAGGTCTTCATTCCCCTATTTTGGCAATCTTATATAGATTCTGCGGCCGACCGACACTACCATACTGAGGCTTGAGCGTGACCAGTTTTAATTCCAGCAAATATTCAAGATATCGCCTTACGGTCACGCGTGACATTCCCAGTTCACGGGCAGCTTCTTCGGCCGACACAAACGTATTGATCGTGCTTAAATATTGATAAACTTTCGCCAGTGTCTCCTGGTTTAACCCCTTGGGGAGATCTGCGATATGCCACGGCCTTGTTTCGGCACATTCACCGTGCACCAACAGATTCCCTTCTTTATATCCATTTTTATACCCATCTTGATACGCATCTTTTCCTACCGGATAGTTTAACAAATGATCAATGATATACTGACTCATCTCTGCATGATGTTCGACACGGACATAATGCCGATAACGCTCTAAGGCCTTCTTCAGCCGCGTAAACGTAAACGGTTTGATCAAATAATCGACCGCACCCAACTGTAATGCCCGGCGCAAAGCCTCTGTTTCTTTGGCAGCACTGATGACGATGACATCAATTGAAAACGCTTTTTGGCGCAATTCCCGTAAAAATTCTAAACCATTCATCTTCGGTAAAAAGAGATCCAGCAAAATGAGCCGGGGTCGCTCTACCTGTATATATTTTAAAAGACGCAGTGGATCGCTTTCGCTTCCGATCACCGCATAGCCACCTATGCGTTCGACCATTTGCCGATTGACTTCAGCAACCATTGGATCATCTTCAACGATCAACACACGAATGGCCTGATCATCCCCCATTTTACAGCCCCCTCGAAGCCATAATGCTATTTTTCTTTTTTAGGAATCGTCACAACAAATTCTGCACCTTCGCCCTGCTGTGTTTCAAAGTCGATCCAGCCTCCGGCACGTTCAACAACGTTTCTAACAAGATACAGCCCTACCCCGAGATGCGAATCGTCTTTGCCGCTCACACCGCGTTCAAAAAGACGGTCTAACACACGTTCATCAATGCCCGGACCGTTATCATTTACCGCGATCGTCAAGGATGTATCATCATCATAGATGTACAGGATCACCCGTTTGTCTGGATTCTCTATCTCTTTTAAAGCATCAAAAGCATTTTCCAGCAGGTTTCCAATGATCGTTACCATATCACCGGCGGTTAATCTTTCCGGTATCGTATGAAACGCACTATCACGATCGATCATAAGCACAATATTGAGTGTCTTCGCTTTGGCCATCTTTCCTAAGATCAAACCGGCGATACTTGGCACCTTGATAGCCGAAGTTATTTTTAACCATTCATCATAGGTAACATGGACTTGATGCAAATACTTTAAAGCTTCATCTTTCTTATCTAATTCTAACATACCAGCAATCGCATGTAAGACATTTTTATGCTCATGCGCCTGAATTTTAAGCGCCTCCGCATAAGCCTGTACACCTGTTAACATCTCCGCCAAAGATGCTGCTTCCGTGCGATCCGTAAAAACGGCCAGCGCTCCGATCATCTCATCCCCCAGCATGATCGGAACCCGGGTACTTACAATATACTGATTACCCAGCCGAAACTCAGTATGGACAAAAGGTTTTCGTGCTTCTAAAACCTCCGGCAGCCGCGTATCCGGTATCAGATCTCTAATTGAATGTCCGATTGTCTCCCCTTCGACATGCAAAATGCGTTTGGCGGAACGATTAAAGATCGTGACTTTCTCTTCCATATCGATCGCAATCACGCCTTCTTGAATGGCGTCAAAAGCCGCTAGTCTCTCACTGTACATACGTACAATTTGATGCGGCTCGAGACCTAGGAGTGAGCGTTTCACCTGCAACGCTAAAAACCACGAGCCGACAAGTCCGATCAACAATGCCAGAAAAACTGCTAGCGAAATACTTTTAAGCTGATGCACGAAAAATTCTACAGCCGTCGGCAGCCGCTTTCCTGCAACGATGACACCTATCTGTTCCAAATTTTTGTTTTTAATAGGAAAATATGCTTTAATAAAAACACCTTCTTCTCCCTTTGCTTTTTTCGTATAAATATGTTCAGCAAAAGCGGCATCATCAATGCCTTTTGGCAAAATCTCACCAATGCGGCTCGGATTCGGATGAACTAACCGGATACGCGATTGATCGTATACCGTGATATAATCCATATTATGAACGATGCGCAGGCGTTCGATCACGTCATACAGTCTATCCTGCGCACGAGTTTCAACCCAGTCTGCCACCTCCGGCATCGTGGCAGCGGTGCGCGCTGCAATTTCCGTACGTTCCCTTAACCGTCTTGTTTCGATGTTTTCTGCCTGCCAGGAGAGAATAACCATCGCTAACGATAGTGTAAACAAAATTAATAGTCCGGCAAATAAAGTGATGCGCCAGTGCAAAGACAGTGGTCGGTGTCGCATTTCGCACCTCAATAAACAAAGATAGAAAAAACACAAAAAGCTGAGATCGACTGAAAACGAGGCAGTGTAAGGGAGATGCGTTATGTTTACATACCTCGCAACTGTAAAAATCCGTCCTTATCATATTATAATGCTTCTTATCATTGTAAGCATCGGTGTTCTCTTCCTGTATCTGAAACAACCACTTTCTGATGTACTGCCCTATGATCCGGAACAACGTGACCTGAGACAGGTCATCACCATCCGCTTCAGTCACGTTGTCGCCGAAAATACCCCTAAGGGCCAGGCTGCGCGTTTTTTTGCCAAACGTGTCTTTGAGCTTAGCCATGGTCGACTACACGTCGAAGTCTTTCCAAATGGTACCCTTTACACCGATATTTCCGAGCTTGATGCTTTAAAACGCGGTGATGTGGATATCATTGCACCTTCTTCTTCAAACTGGTCTGATCTTTATCCGACGTGGCAGCTTTTGGATCTTCCTTTTATCTTTTACGATCAAGAAGACTTAAACAAGGTTTTACAGAGCGAAATCGGTGAGATCCTCAAACGCGATCCTGAAAACGATGGGCTGCGCGTTCTCACATTCTGGCATAGCGGTTTCAAACAGATGACCACCCGTGTACGGCCGCTCATCCAAACCAAGGATTTTCAAGGGCTCACCTTTCGTACCTTACGTAGTGAAACGATCGCCCGGACGTTTCATGTGCTCGGTGCTTCCACCACGTTTGCCCCTTTTAATCAGACTTTTTTTCTGTTAGAAAAAGGGGATGTCGATAGCGAAGAAAATACATTAACTAATATTGTTAGCAAAAAATTTTACCTGCTGCAACCTTATATGACCCTTTCCTACCACGGTTACCTCGGTTATCCGGTCATGGTCAGCACACGTTTTTGGCATACGCTTACCCCTTCTGATCAGTCCATGATCATGCAAGCACTGGAAGAAGCAGGTGCGATGCAAAACGAGCTCGTCGGCGCGCTCGACAAAAAAGCGCTGACCATCATTCAAAACCATGGCGTCATGATACACGAACAAACACCGGAAGAACGACTGGCCTGGCAAAAGGCTGTTCTTCCGGTGTACGATGAAGTCTCGCGACGGCTTCCTAAACTTCTTCAGACGTTTATCACGTCGCGTCTGCCCGATCGCTAGCTATATACCTTCGATTATACCGAGATAGGCTTCCTGAACTTTCGGATCGTTTTGTAATTTTTTGCATTCTCCGCTCACAGCGACCCGCCCATTTTCTAATACGTACGCCCGCTGACACACATCGAGCGCTAACGCAACATTTTGCTCAACGATCAACATGGTGAGCCCGGCCTTACGTATGTCGAGCAAAGTATCATATATTTCACCTACCACTTTAGGCGCCAAGCCGAGTGAGGCTTCGTCGATCATGAGGAGCTTGGGCCTGCTCATGAGCGCACGGGCAATTGCCAGCATCTGTTGCTGCCCTCCGGAAAGCGTCCCTGCTTCCTGCCTTTCTCTTTCTTTCAAAATGGGAAACAGGCTGTAGACTTCTTCCAGTGATGTTTTGAGCTTGCTACGCGCTTCTTTGGACATGGCGCCGACTTCCAGATTCTCCCGTACCGTCATTCCCGGGAAGAGTCGCCTTCCTTCGGGGACGTGCGCTATTCCTAGCCGCGCCACTTCATACGGTGCAAGGCGCGTCAAATCTTTCCCATCAAACAAAATTTTACCCCGATAGCGAGTGACAAGAGCCGATATCGCATTGAGTAGCGTTGTCTTCCCAGCGCCGTTTGCTCCGACTAATGCAATGAGCTCTCCGGGACGGACATCGAGTGTAACGTCCCACAGTATCTGTACGTCTCCATACCCTGCGTTTAACTGTTCAATGTGCAGCATGGCGCTCACCTAAATACGCTGTAATCACTTCTGGATGACGGACGACTTCGCGTGGGGAACCCTCGGCGATCGGCCGACCAAAATTTATCGCCAGCGCACGCGTGGCTACTCCCAGAACGACCTTCATGACGTGTTCGACCAGAATAATCGTCGTCCCCCGCCTGTTCACTTCAACCATGAGTTCCATCACCTTCTCTACTTCTTTTGAATTCAGCCCGGCTGCCACCTCATCCAGCAGTAACAGCTTCGGACGTGTCGCCAGCGCACGCGCAATTTCCAGGCGCTTGCGGAGCGCAATCGGTAGCGACCGCGCCTCTTCATTCGCGCGATCAATGAGACCCGTCTCTTCTAGGACCTGCAAGGAAAGAGTGCGTGCTTCCCTCATATCCGATGTATGCAAAAAGGCACCGACCATCACATTATCCAGGACGCTCATACGCTTTAGTGGCCTAACCACCTGAAACGTTCGCCCCATACCCAACGAGATGATCTTATGAGTCGGCCATCCGTCAATCCGTTGATCTAAAAAATAGATGGAACCGCTCGTCGGTGGAAACACCCCGGTCATCAGATTAAAAAGAGTCGTTTTTCCCGAACCGTTCGGACCGATTAGAGCAAAAATTTCTCCTTCCTGTACGGAAAAACTTATGCCCTGAACTGCCGTAACGCCTCCAAACCGTTTGACCACCTCTTTAACTTCCAAAAGTGCCACTGACTTCACCCCGCTTCTTACTACGCACCTTTCGCTTGAAACGCACAAACGCTTCGCCGACAAGACCGTTTGGCATAAACAAAATGATGAATACGACGAGAATGCCAAAAATAAGGGCATTCGCCGAACCGAGCGCCGCCCGTAAAAGTTCATTCAGTCCGATATAGACTGCGGCCCCCACCACCGGTCCGAAGATCGTCGCCACGCCTCCCATCATGACGACGAGAATAATCATGACGGATACATCGGATAGGGAAAAAACAATCGCTGGATCGATAAAATTCACGTAGTTCATGTAAAAAGCACCAGCCATCCCGGTAATGAAAGCACTTAAAAGTAGTGCTAGCATCTTATATCGCGCTGTAGGAATGCCGAGCGCCTCTGCCGAGTCCTGATCTTCACGTATGGCGACCATATAATAGCCAGCCTTGGAGTGCACAGTACGGATATTTATCAAAAGTGCCAGAACGAGCATGCCTAGTGCGATGTAATAATAAGGAAGTTTGTCCGTAAATGAAGGCATGATCAAAATGCCCTGTGCCCCTTTTGTAAATGACGTCCAGTTACTAAAAACAATATAAAAAATTTCGCCCAGAGCAAGCGTTCCCAAAGCAAAATACGATCCACGCAGGCGGAACGTGAGCCACCCAATCGGAAGAGCGATCAAGGCCGCAAGAAGAGGCCCGAAGAGCATTCCCCACCAAGGCGAAAGACTCAGATGCACGCTGCCGAGACCGGCCGAATAAGCCCCAATCCCAAAAAACGCAGCATGTCCAAAGGAAACCTGTCCCGTATAGCCACCGAGTATATTCCAGGCGACTCCCAGTGTCGCCCAGATTATCATCATGATAAGCACGTGACGGTAATACGGATGATCAATTACAATAGGCAATGCCAATAACACGAGTAAAAACAGCAGGGAATAGATAAACGATTTTTTTTGCATTTATCGTTCCCTCCTCAACGCCGGGAAACGCAAACTTTTCAGACCGCCCGGTAAAAAAAGTAGAACGAGTAAAAATACGACCAACCCGTACACGTCTTTATAACCCATAGACACATATGTCGCCCCAAGCGATTCAAACACGCCGATAAGGAGCCCTCCAAAAAAAGCGCCGACGATACTCCCTAGCCCGCCTAAAATCGTAATGATAAACGCTTTCGCGGTAAACAGATGCCCGATATCCGGCCACAGATAAAAAATCGGAAGTAACAGGGCTCCACCGGCAGCGGCCAACGCCGAACCTAAGCCGAACGTGACGACCGTGACCGTCTTCGGGGGAATTCCCATGTACTGTGCAGCGATTCGGTCTTCTGCCGTAGCCCGAATCATGCGCCCGTAGTGAGTTTTCTTTAAAAACAAATGGAGTAAAAGAACAAACACGAGGGCCACGAAAAAACCGATCGTCATCGGTACACTCAAGGATATGCCACCAATATGAATATTTTCCGAGGCATAACTCGTCTGCACGGAACGATAATCAGAATGAAACAAAAGTCGCATCGTCTCCGTTAAAACAACCATAATGCCCACAGTTAGGAGAACCTGGTTTTCCGGCAATATCGCATCGACATCAATAATTCGATTAATGAGCAGAAGCTGGATAAGGGCGCCCAGCAAAAAAAGCGTCGGCATAGCAATAAACAGCCCGATATACGGATCAAGACCGAATTGAACGTTCAGCACGTACGTGATGTACATCCCGACCATGACCAGGGCACCGTGGGCCAGATTAATAATCTTCATCACACCCATGATGAGCGTCATTCCGATGGCAATGAGGGCATACATCCCGCCAAGGAGTATGCCCCAGATGAGCGCTTGCAAAAAATCTAACACGTTGCTCTCCCCTTTACCTTTCTTTCCAGGTCGGTACAGGATAGACATAAGACTTCGAAGCCGCATCTTCCGGCCAGATCACTTCCAACTTGCCTTCCTGCCACTGAACCACGTAGGTCGTCGGTTTGTTCTGGTTCGTATATCCATCCCAGTCTTCAAAAGCGATCGGACCCATGATGGTATCCAATTTCGTCTCTTTCAGTGCCAGTTGTATCGCATCACGATCCGCGGATGCAGCTCGCGAGAGCGCATCGGCGATCAAATACATTGACGCATAGGCCTGCGCACCGTGATAATCGGCTTCTTTACTGTATTTTTCTTTATAATTCTCGTAAAATTCCTTAGCCCCTTTCCATGCTACGTTCGGTACCCAGAGTGTTGTAGAAGAGATGTATTCCGACGCGCTGCCTGCATTTTCTTTAAATTCCGGCATCGTGTACCCTGCCGCACCACCGATGAAAAGCTTCGGATTTAAATCGACTTCTTTCATCTGTTTGACAATCAGTGCAGCGTCCATCACGTAAGAGACAGCAAAGATGATATCCGGATCTTTCTTCTTCATATTGCTTAAAATCGGCTTAAAATCGAGCGCACCTTTTTCATATGATTGATCATAGACGATCTCGATGCCTCTCGATGCAGCTGATTCACGAAATCCTTTCGCCGAGCTTGTTCCAAAATCTGTATTTTCGTAAATCACCGCTGCCGTCTTAGGCTTGACAACCGTATCCATAAAATCCCACATGGCGCCTGTATACTTACTTGCTGGTGCGGCCGTGCCGCGAAATACGTAATTCCAGCCCTGGCGCGTGATATCATCGGCGGATCCAGTGATGATCAAAAACGGAACTTTCATCGCTTGCGCCGTACTCGCGATGACGTTTGTATTGGAACTCGCATAACCACCGGAGAGCATTGCAACCCGATCCTGATTGATCAGTTTCTCAGCAGCAGCCTTTGCCGAATCTTGTTTGCTCTGATCATCTTCAAAAAGAAGTTCGATCTTTTTTCCATCGATCGTCGTTTTTCCTGCCTGCTCCAGCTCTTCATATGCCAGGAGCATGGCGTTTTTCTCCATTTCTCCAAACATCGCCTCGCTGCCGGTCAGCGGTAAGATCACACCGATCTTGATTGCTTCATTTTTCGTCGTTTGATCCGTTCCCGATGCCGGTTGGTTCATCCCGGTATTCACTGTGTTGTTGCCACCCCCTGAACACCCGCCTAAAATCAGGGCAAGTGCAAGCACTAACATAAATGGTACTTTCCATACACGCAATTTACGCAGAAACATAAAAAATCCCCCTTTTATGAAATCAGTATGTGATTTCATTATAAGGGGAAGACAGAAAAAAAGATTATTTTGATCATATTGATCTATTTTGTTCATTTTGGTCATCAACTTTTAGATTCTTTTTACCCCGTTTTCCCACCGCCGAGGTAAGCCTGAACGATCCGTGCATCTTGCGCCAGCTGCTCGGTCGGACCGTCAAGTGTGATTTTCCCGTTTTCCAATACATACGCATAATGGGCAATCTTTA